>SVGE01000006.1 GCA_015056545.1 Clostridiales bacterium
ATCTTTTGTCAACACTTTTTTTAAACTTTTTTAAACTTTTTTTACTACTTCCCTAAGTCTTTTTTTGTACTAAAAATTTAGGCTTTCTTATATTAACATCTCACTTCCTTTTTGTCAACTACTTTTTTCGACTTTTTTATTTTTTTTAAAAATAAAAAAAGAGGATACCCTCCTTTTCATTATTACATAAATTATTTTTCATATACATTTGTTAATTCTTTTAATGATATTTCATATGATTTTATTTCATATTCATTAAACTCTATCTTCTTATATTCTACATTTTTATTTTCGCATTCCTTCTTTATTATATATTCTAATAGATAAGGATTTTTCATTAGTATTGGTCCTAATACATGTGTTCCATAAAAATTATTATGTATAAATCCTTCGTTATCATCATTTTGATTATTTCCAATACCATATTTTATTTTGAATAATGGACTATCTATATTATCTATTGAACTCATTTTATTAATTGAACCTACTATATACTTGTCTATTAAATCTGAATTATAAATTATATCTTTTATTATTCTTTCTTCTTTTATATATGTATTGTAATTAAATATTTGTAATGCTTCTATTTTTGAATTATCACTAAAATTAATTTCATTTCCAAATAACTCCCATGAATTACCTGTTGCTAAAATTATTTTATTATCTTCAATGGCTCTTCCTAAATCGATAATATATTTTCTCATATCTTCTAATACAACTAATTGTTTTTTTTCTGTTCCACATCCAATATAAATAATATCATACTGAGATATATCAAGATTATCTCCTATTGTTTTATAATCGATAATAACTTCATCAAATTGTGTTTTTAAATATTTCTCTATTATTTTAACATTACCATATTCACCATATAAATTCATAATATCATAATACCAATGTAATACTTTCACTATTTTCCCTCCTTATCTTTTAATAATTTTAAGAAAGTAGATTTATCTTTGAAACATGTAACTGTATAAATATAATTATTATTCATATCTTTTAATTTATCTATCATTAAATTTATATCTGGCTCAATAATTATTTTTTCTTTCTCTATATTTGTGTGTTCAAATCTCATAGCTAAATCATATGCATATTTTCCAGACAAGACTATATTATCTACACATTCTGTATTTAATAATTCAAAATCAATATCCCATAGCCAATAAGTAGCAGCTGTATAATATCTCCTACTAATCGCATCAACTATAACTACAACTGTGCATTTTTTATTTTCATTTTTAATATATAATAATGATTGATTATATGATATTGAATTCTCATGTTTAGAAACTAATACCATACCATCTGTATTATTTACTTTAAAGTTTTCTATTCTTCCATTGTTAATAATATAATTATTTAAAGACTTAATAATATTACGCTCAGTAACACCTACTAAATCACATACAGCAAATGCTGCTAATAAATTATATGCATTATAAATACTTCTTAAAGCAATGCTTACTTCATATTCCTCATTAATTTTCATAATACCATTTTTTAAATCTAAACTAGTTATTGCATAATTTGGATTTTTTCTTTCATGTCCACAATTTTGACATTTATATTTTCCTATATGATTAAAATGATAATATTCATAATTCATTACTTCTTTACAATTTGGACAATATTTGTCATCATCATAAGCACTTGTATTTTCTTTTTTCACTAATTCATTTTCATTCATACCAAAATATGTTACATTTTCTCTATTTAAACCATACATTGAAGATAATGGATCATCTGTATTTAATATTAAATGTATCCCATCTGAAATAGCATCCTTTACGACATCATAAACAAGTTCTGGATGTCCGCTTCTAGTCATTTGATCTCTATATAAATTAGTAACTACTAAATATTTTGGTTTAAAATGTTTTACAGTATGTCTAGTATATTTTTCATCACTTTCAATTACTAAAATATCTTTTTTTACTTCACCTTTTAAATTGCAACAGTTTAATATCATTGTTGTAACACCTTCAGTTTGATTAGCACCTTCTTTGTTACAACCAACATTATATCCATTGTCTTCTAATACTTTACAAATCATTCCTACTGTTGATGTTTTTCCATTACTTCCTGTTACCATTATTATATTTTCAGGAAGTTTTACTTTTTTTAATATATCTTTATCTAATTTTAAAGCTAATTTTCCTGGATAACTACTACCTTTTCCAACTAATTTACCAATAAAATATACTATTTTATTTATTAATATTATTATTGCTGTTTTCATTTTTTCACTCACCTTTATTATATATTTTCTAACAGTTAGATTATATATTAACACTTTTTAAAAAGCAACATATAGTTTATAAAATTTTAACTCTAAATATAAGTTGACATAATATATTTTAAAATGATATAATATATTTGGACAGTAATTTTACTGTACTAATTTTAAGCCAAACTTTTTGGCAGGAGGATGTTATATATGTTAGTTAAAGGAATTAAATTAATTCCAATTCGCGAGTTAGAAGGATTCAATAAAGATGAATTCAATGTTGAAGGGTTTACAGATTGCCCTATATCTTTATCTGAATTGGATGCAAAGATTCAGCTTGAGCTCCACAATCTCGCTATGCAGCATGATGAAATCTGTTATGCATTGGTAAAATTGACAGACGGCTCATGGAATACAGTAACACACAATTTGTCTAAAGGATATATGGGTTTTGTTCTTTTCAATGCCTGTATCATAGAAGATCCCACTGAAGATAGCATTCACGCTATCGCACATACCTACAAAAAGAAAGAAGGCGATGATAAATATCACACTGATGTTCATCTTGCCTACAAAAAAGGAAAAGTATGGTATTAATATTAAAAGAAACGACTACGTTATATAACGTGGTCGTTATTTTTTTAACAAATTATTGGTTGCAATTGTTTATTTTGAATTGCACTTTCAATACTCTCAATAACTTTATCTTTTATATATATAATAGAAGTAGGTTTATTTATCGGATCATCTTGACCAAATGGGACAAAATATATATTTTTAGTATTTAACAATTTCCCAATATTTTGAGCATTACCAGATAACGCATCATTTGTAGATATTGCAAGTAAAACTGGTTTCTGATTTCTAAGCTGAGATTTAACACCGCATGTTACAGGTGTATCAGATATAGCATTAGCTATTTTTGAAATAGTATTACCTGTACACGGAAGTACTAATAATATATCTAATAACTTTTTAGGGCCAATTGGTTCTACCTCTACAATACTATTTAAAACTTTATGATTACATATTTCTTCTACTTTGCTTATGTAATCATTAGCAGTTCCAAATCTTGTATCATTTTCATAAGCATTATATGACATTATAGGAATTATATTTGCTCCTTTTTCTTTTAATTCTTTCAATAATTCAATCATAGCTTGAAAGGTGCAATATGAACCTGTTATTCCTACTCCAATATTTAAGTTTTCAATACTCATGTAATGTCCTCCTTAATATATTGTATGAAAACCTAAATAATTAGTTACAATTATTTGCATAATTCTAAAGTATCTTTTGCTATCATTAATTCTTCATTTGTTGGAACTATCCATACTTTTACTTTTGAATTTGGTGTAGAAATTTCTACTTCTTCACCTTTTATAGAATTTGCATCATCATTTATTTCAACACCCATAAATTTTAATCTATCACAAATAGCTTTTCTAGTATTAATTTGGTTCTCACCAATACCACCAGTAAATACTATATTATCTACTTCACCTAATATTGAAGCATATCTTGCTATATATTGAGCTATTTGACTAACAAATATTTGATTAGCAACAAAAGCATCTTCATTTTCAAATGATGCGTTTTCAATTTCTCTATAATCTGGACTTAATTTAGAAACTGCTGCAAGTCCTGACTTTTTATTTAATATATTATTCATTTCACTAGCACTTATATTTTCTTTTTCCATTATATATGTTACAACAGATGGATCTAAATCACCTGATCTTGTTACCATTGGAATTCCACCAAGTGGAGTTAATCCCATACTTGTGTCAATAGATTTTCCATTTTTTATTGCACATAAACTAGAACCTTGACCTAAATGACATGTAATAATATTTAATTCATTAACATCTATATCTAAAATTTCTGCCATTCTTTTTGAAACATAATTATGTGATGTTCCATGCATACCATATTTTCTTACACCATATTTTTCATAATATTCATATGGTATTGGATATAGAAAACTTGTTTTAGGCATTGTTTGATGAAATGCTGTATCAAATACTGCTGACATTTTTACACCAGGCATTATTTTTCTACAAGCATTTATACCTATTATTGCTGCTGGATTATGAAGTGGTGCTAAAACAGAACATTCTTCTATTTTAGCAATTACATCATCATCTATTAATACAGATTTATTAAATATTTCACCACCATGTACTACTCTATGTCCTACTGCATCTATTTCAGATAATGAACAAATAACTCCATAATCTGTATGTAATAATTGCTCAATAATTATATTTAAAGCTTGTTCATGATTTTCAACACCTTTTTGAATTACATATTTTTCTCCATTTACTTTATGTGTTACAAAAGCCTCAAGCTCTCCAATTCTTTCATAATTACCTTTTGCTAAAACTTCTTCATTATTCATATCTATTAATTGATATTTTAATGATGAACTTCCACAATTTAATACTAATATTTTCATAAAATCACCTTCCATATGAATTATATACCAACTTAATAATATACGCAATGAATTAATTAAAAATCAAGTAAAAAAATAACTACCTTTGCTAATAAAAGCAAAGGTAGCTATTTTTATGCTACTCCGATAATTCTTCTTACTTCAGGTGCCGCAAACATAAGCTTTTTGTTATTAATCTGTTCAGGGTCATATTCTTCTTTAGTTTCAACATAGTTCACAAACCAAAGGAACTTTTTATGTTTCCACTTCTTAGAAAAAACATATTGATCGGAAATCATTCTCAAAAGCCACTGCATTGAAGTTGCATCAAGTTCAAAAATGAATGTTCCATCGTCTTTCCACTCACTTGTTCTAAATTGAAATGCAAGTTCGGGATAACTTTCTGAATGGAACTCTCCATATAAAGAGGCACTATTTACCACTCCTCTGAAACTTGTCGCATACAGAATAAGCCCTTTTTCTTCATTGAAAAAAATTATCTCCTCTTCAAGACTTTTTGCTCCAAGAAGGTTATATTCAAAATTATTAGTATACCCTATTTTGAAACCTTCAACTGTTGCCCAATTGATGAAATCCTGCCACTTTTTGTTCATATCTTTCCTCCAAAATTTTAGCTAAGAAAAAGACCTAGCTACATATTATAGCATAACACTACATATATATTATATCACATACAACAGCTAAAAGCAATATTTATGTAAACCAATGTGTACTATAACTACTTTTAAAGTAAAAAATTTCTTAACTTAAAAAATCCCAACCACCCACCCCAAACAAATAAGAAGGTACTGCTGTACCTTCTTTACCTATATTATGCTTCCTTTTTTTATGTCAGGTGCTATTTCTTACAGAAATTTGCACCTAGCCTAAGCTCCTTCAGGAGCTTAGTTGACTGCAGACTCTGAGATTGTTATAACTGGACGCACCCCAAACGCGAAGCTAAATTCGAAGTAGTTAAAGCACTCGCCCTCGCCATTCACATACCACACCTCGTAGCCGCCTAAGACGTTCTCCCACACAGACCCAAGCCAGTAGTAATCTACTTCATATAATTTTGTTTGTAAATCTCCGCCACCATACCAACTTCCTGCTTCTGCCACTGTCATTAGTCTTCCTGTTCCTCCTAATTTTTCTCCATATGCCATCGCTGCTTCTAATGCATATGCTTTTCCTTCTTGTCCTTCTGTTTTTACTACTTCATAATCATTTAAATCATATGTTATAAATGCTCCATCTTTATACCAATAATTTGTACTTGAAAATTCAATTTCATTTGGACTTTCTTGTGTATATGTTGTTGTATTTATTGCTCCTTTTGCTAATAATGTTAATGTACTTCCACTATCTTCCATTACATAAAAACTATGTTCTACTCCATCACTATCTGTTATACTTACTTCTTCTCCTACTGCATAGTCCTTACCTTCTACTGGTGCTGTTTTTATTCCTAAGTCTATTAACCATTTTTCTTGCAAAACTTCCTCATCTAGTTCTTTTTTTGCTACTATTTCTCCATTTGTTACTTCTATTAATTCTCCATATTCTTCTTCTTTAAATTCTGGTAATATTTCTTTTATTTCTTCTCCACTTATTGTTTTATCTATTAATTTTAACTCTTCTTCTCCATTTCCTGTTGCTAATTTTATTTGTTCCTCTGCTCTTTTTACTGCTAATATTTCTTGATATGTTCTTATATCACTTTTAAATACACTTTCTTTTGCCCTATCTATTATTCCTCCTTCCATAAACGTAACAATAACTGCAGCAGTTAATATTATTAGTACAATTATTGTTACAATTAGTGCAACTAAGCTTATACCTGATGTTTTTTTACTATTTCTTAAATTTTTCATAATCTTTTCTCCCTTCGTATTTTAAATTTGTTATTATACAATTTTATTGTATAACACTTTTAGTTTAACTTCAACTGTTTTGTTGTAGTTTCTTTTATTTTTCTTTTATTACCTCCTTTCTCGGCTCTTTATTTTATTATTGCCAAAATATATGTTTTGAATTTTGACAAAATAAAAGAACCTAAGACTACATTACGTTTTGTCGTAATATATTCTTAAGTTCTCTATATTTTTTGGCATGTCAATTAAAGATGTTTTTATACTATAAACATCCCCCCCTAGTATTTAGCACTTTCTGGCTCTTTACACTGGTTTTATTTGACAATTTTTTCACCTCTTTCTTGTTTGTAATATATCATAGTTAAATTAACATTGCAAGTTTTTTTAATATTATTTTTTGTTTTTTCTTTTTTAAAAAGGTATAAAGCTTTTCTACTTTATACCTTTTATCTTATCCTATTTTATTAAATTAACTGTATCTCTTGCTATCATTAATTCTTCATCAGTAGGAACTATCCATACTTTTACTTTTGAATTTGGTGTAGATATTTCTTTTTCTTCTGCTCTTACTTTATTAGCTTCTTTATCTAATTCTACTCCCATAAATCCTAAGTATTCACAAATAGCTTCTCTTTCATCTGGTCCTCTTTCACCAACACCACCAGTAAATGTTATAACATCTGCACCTTTTAATGCTGCTGCATATTTAGCTACATATTGAGCTATTATATATGCATAAGAATTCATTGCATATTCTGCTCTTTCATCACCTTCTGCAACTTTTGCTAAAATATCTCTATTATCTGCAGATATTCCAGACATTCCTAAAAGTCCAGATTTTTTATTTAATATATTATCCATTTCTTTTGGTGTTAAACCTTCTTTTTCCATTATATATGTTACAACAGATGGATCTAAGTCACCACATCTTGTTCCCATTGCAATTCCTGCAACAGGAGTTAATCCCATACTTGTTTCAATAGATTTTCCGTTTTCAATTGCACATAAACTTGCTCCTTGTCCTAAGTGACAATTAATAACTTTTAAATCTTTTCTTCCCATTATTTCAGAGATTCTTTGTGAAACAAATCTGTGTGATGAACCATGGAAACCATATTTTCTTACACCATATTTTTCATAATATTCATATGGTATTGGATATAAATAGTGTTCTTTTGGCATTGTTTGATGGAATGCTGTATCAAATACACCAACCATTTTTACATTTGGCATAGCTTTTTTACATGCTTCTATACCAGATATACCTGCTGGGTTATGTAATGGAGCTAGTGGTATACATTCTTTAATTTTTTCTACAACTTCATCATTAATAATTACAGATTCACTAAATTTTTCTCCACCATGAACTAATCTATGTCCTACACCATTAATTTCTTCTAATGAAGAAATTACACCATAATCTGCATGCATTAATTGTTCAAGTACAATTGCAATTGCTTCATCATGATTTTTTACATATTTTTCTATAACATATTTTTCTCCATTTACTTTATGTGTTCCAAAAGAATTTTCGCTTCCTATTCTTTCAAAATTACCTTTTGCTAAAACTTGTTCATTTTCCATATCCATTAATTGATATTTTAGTGATGAACTTCCACAATTTAATACTAATATTTTCATAACTTCCTCCTTATTTAGCTTGTAAACATGTAATTGCTGCTGCACCAACTATATCATCTGCTTTACATCCTCTAGATAAATCATTTATTGGCTTAGCCATACCTTGTGTAATTGGTCCATATGCATTTGCTTTAGCTAATCTTTCTACAATTTTATATCCAATATTACCACAGTTTAAATCTGGGAATACTAATACATTTGCTCTTCCAGCAACTTTGCTTTCAGGTGCTTTAGACTTTCCAACACTTTCAATTATTGCAGCATCTAATTGTAATTCTCCATCTACTAATAAATCTGGTCTTCTTTCTTTTACTATTTTAGTTGCTTCAATAACTTTTTCAGTTAATTCGCTTTTTGCACTTCCATATGTTGAGTAAGATAGCATTGCAACAATTGGTTCATCATCCATAATTGCTTTATAGCTATCTGCAGTTACTATAGCTATTTCAGCTAATTGCTCTGCATTTGGATTTTCAACTAATCCTGTATCTGCAAAAAAGAATGTACCATTATTTCCAAATTCACAATTTGGAACTTCCATTATTGAAAAAGCTGATACTGTTGTAACACCCTCTCCTGCTTTAATTATTTGAAGTCCTGGTCTTAAAGTATCTGCTGTAGAATGTGTTGCACCACATACTAAACCATCTGCAATTCCCATTTTTACAAGCATTGTTGCAAAATATGTTGAGTCTTTTAAAACTTCTCTTGCTTTTTCTTCTGTCATTCCTTTATGTTTTCTTAATTCATAAAACATATTTACCATTTCATCAAATCTATCATAGTTTTCTGGATTTAATATTGTAGCTTTAGATAAATCATACTCAGGAGCTACTTTTTTCATTTCTTCTATATCTCCAACTAATACAAGATTTGCAAAATCATTTTCTAATATTTTACTAGCCGCTTCTAATATTCTAATATCTTCAGTTTCAGATAAAACTATTGTTTTTCTTTTTTGACTGGCTTGTTTCATTAAGTTTTCAATAACACTCACTAAAAACTCCTCCCTTCATGGGTAATATTATATTATTTTATTTTGCTAAAGTCAATTAAACTGAATTAATTTATCCTTTATATTTCAAAGTTTCAATATGCTTTTTAATTTCTTCTTTCCCTAATTATATATACAACATTATTTCCTTTATCATGAATGATTTAAAAAGTTTCTGCAAATTTACAAAATTCCACCATATATTTTCACTGCAAAAACAATGTTTAAAAACAAAGTTTTTGTATTGTTAATACAAAAACTTGCAAAAAAGTATAATTTATTGTATAATGAGTATAATAATATATAAGGAGGGATTATATGATAGAAAGACCTGAATATTTAAAAGAGTTAAAAAAATTTAAAGACAAGGAATTAATAAAGGTTATTACAGGAATAAGAAGATGTGGAAAAAGTACATTATTAGAAATATACAAAAAATATTTAATAGAAATAGGAATAGAAGAATCACAAATAATAAGTATAAATTTAGAAGACTTAAAATATAACTTTATCAAAGATTATATGGATTTATACAATTATATAAACGATATGTTAAAGAAAGACAAAAAAAACTATGTCTTTATAGATGAAATACAAATAATACCTAATTTTCAAAAAGTAGCAGACAGTTTATATATTAATAAAAATATAGATTTATATATAACAGGTTCAAATGCAAATTTATTATCTTCAGAACTTGCAACATTGTTATCTGGAAGATATATTGAAATAAAAATGTTGCCATTATCTTTTAAAGAATATAAAGAAACTGTAGATACTGAAGATTTAGAAGAAATATATAAAAAATATATTTCTTTAAGCTCTTTTCCTTATACCATACAATTAGAAGAAGATGAAATAAGCAAATATCTTGGTAGTTTATATAATGATGTTATAATTAAAGATATAATGATAAGAAAAAACATATCAGATGAATCTGTATTAAAAAGTATCGCAAATTTTGCTTTAGATAATATAGGAAATCTTCTTTCAGCAAATAGTATAGCTAATACATTAACAAGTGACGGTAGATCTATAAATGTAAGAACTGTAGAAAAATATTTAGAAGGATTTACCGAATCATTCTTTTTATATAAAGCTAGTAGATATGATATAAAAGGTAAACAATATTTAAAAACTGGTGAAAAATATTATGTTTCTGATTTAGGGTTAAGATATTTTATGCTAGGTAGAAAAATTGGAGATAGAGGGCATATATTAGAAAATATAGTATATTTAGAACTTATAAGAAGAGGGTATGAAGTTTATATAGGTAAAGCAGATGACTTTGAAGTTGATTTTGTTGCTATAAATAGCAATGGAAAAAAATATATTCAAGTTTGTGAGACATTAAAAGATAATGAAAATAAAATATTAACAAGAGAATTAAATTCTCTACAAAGAATTAATGATAATTATGAAAAAACAATATTAACAATGGATAAAATACCATTATCTAATGAAGAAGGTATTATTGTTAAGAATGTTTTAGAATGGTTATTAGATAAATAGGAAAACAAAATATAACCACGCCTAAAAGACGTGGTTATATTTTGTTATTTTACCATATTTCACATACAACTTTTAGCTGAGAAGTATTATTTTCAACTGGTGACAAATACATCTTTATTATTATATCTTCAGCAAGATTATTTTTAAATCTAAGGTCACTTGTTCCCCAGTTTATCATAGCTTCTTCATCAACACTACAATAATCTACTTCCATACTATGTGTATGTCTTTCCAAAATTTCAAGATTTACTTCTCTGCATGCCATATACAAGGTTGAAGAAGTTTGACATATTCCTCCACCTAAACCTAAGCCTTTATATGGTTCTCCTTTGCCGTTTATATATATTACAGTAGCTTCTTTATATCCTCTTTCAGCTGTTCTCTCTCCAACAATATTGTTAAAAGAAAATTCTTCACCTGGTTTTAAAGTAATACCATTTATAGCGGCCATTGAGAGTTTAACATTTTCAAGTTTATTAACATCTGAAATATCTAACACCGTATATTTTTGTACTTTATATGTTCTATCCTTAATAGGCTGTAAAGTTGGTTCTTGATTTTTTTCTTCTGTTTTTATTTCATTGTTTTTCTTTTTTGAATAATCATATCCGATTTTTGAAAAACAAAAAAATAATATTAACAAGAGAATCAAAACACATACAATTATTGTAAATTTCTTCATCTTTTCTGCCTCCTAAATTTAGGTGCTGAGAGCTACACTTATTAAAGTATAGCTCTCTTTTTGTTAATGTAATCTGAAACTTTCTGAGAAAAAGATATCTGTTCCGCCTAACGCTTTTTTTACATGTTCTTCATGAGTAATAACAATTACTATATTGTTATTTGCTCTCTGATGACTTTTTATTAATTCAGCAACAACAAAATCATTTTTCTCATCAAGAGCAGATGTCATTTCATCATAAACTATAACCGGACTTATATTATTTATCAGGGCTGAAGCAAGACTTAATCTTTGGTCTTGTCCACCTGATAACTGCCCCGGTTTTTTGTTTAAATGCTCTTCAAGTCCCAAACTTTTCAAAACATTAATTGCATTTTCTCTCATCTCTTTTGTAATACGCACTCTATGTCCTTTATATACCATAAGAGTATTTTCAATACAATTAAGCCACGGGAAACTTGTATAATGTTGATGAACCATATGAACCATTGGTGTAGGCTTTTTATACTGAACTCCGTTTATACTAATTGTTCCTGTATAGTTAGGATTTAATCCTGCAATTGCCCTTAACAGCGTTGATTTTCCGACACCAGATGGACCTGTAAAAGTATAAATGCCAGGAGTAAATTCATAATTTAAATTTCTGAACAACTCGTTTTCTCCAAAAGATAATGAGAAATTTTCTATTTTAAGAATATTTTCTTTTTTTCCTTCTGTTTTAACTATTGAAGGCATTGCTGTTACAGGTATTATTGTTTCTGAAACATTTTTTGTAGCAGGCTGTACCGGCATTATGTGTGATGTTATCTTTGATTTTACATCATTAAGATTAATCTTCATTTTTATACCTCCATGAGAACTTTTTGTTTATAATATAATTAGCTATTTTATCAAATAAGAAGCTAACTACAATTATTATAACAATAGCAGCAAAAACTGTGTCAGTTCTACCTCTTGCAGAACCAATGTACATCAAATGACCTAAACCATATTGAGTATTAGTTGTTTCTGCTATAATAACAAAAGTCCAACCTACACCATACAATGTTATAAAAGATTTTAGCAATGATGGGGTTAAATATGGTATTAATACATGTAATAATGTGCGTGTATAACTAAACCCCATTGTATATGCTGTTTCTTTTAATCTTTCATTACTATCATCCATACAAGTTTGTATTACTGTTGGCAAAAAAGAAAATGTTGTAGCAATTACCAAAAAAGAAATTTTCATTTGCTCATCAATTCCCAATAATAATACCATAATAGGTGAAAAAGCAGTTACTGGTATATATCTTAAAGCCTTAATAATTGGATTTACAATAATATTTACTGGCTTATACCATGCAATAGCCATCCCAAGCGGTATTGATATAACTCCTGTAATACAAATAGCAATAGTAACTCTCATAAATGTAGAGTATAAATGTTTCCATAAAGCACCTGTTTTGTACATTAGAATTACTGCATCTAATGTTTCTTTAGGAGTAGGTAAAAATAAGCTATTTTTTACAACTTTACTTCCTATAGCCCATAAAATAATAACTCCTATAAAAACAGCTAATCCTATAAGTTTTTTACTTATCCGCTTCATTATTTCACTCCTTATAACAAAGTATTACCTAGCGACATTATGTCGCTAGGTAATTTTACTTCTTTTAATAGCCTACCACCTTAAAGAACACATCTGTTCTTCTGTTAATTGCTTTGCCTTCTTCAGTGTTATTATCACCTTTAGGCTTTGTATCACCATTTCCTACAATGATAAGTCTACTTGAGTCTACACCCTGCGACTGCAGATATCTCGCTACACTGTTAGCTCTTTTCTTAGAAAATTCTATACCATCTGCATTAGGAACTTTTGCAGTATTTCCTTCAATCTGAATAAATACGCCATCCAAGATTTTAGCTGTTTCTGCAAATTCATTAAGCATAGGATATGACTCTTCAGAAATAACAGTTGAATCAGGCTGGAATCTTATATCCAATGTTTTAGCCATTAAAGCTTCTTTATTGTCTATATTCTGAGCCTGCTGTTTCTTTTCATCTGAAAATGCATCTTCATCATCGTCTTCATATGTCATAGAACTATATTTACTATTAAGCAGTGAAACATATTTATCCGTAAACATACTGGAAGCTTTATCAGGTGATGCCTTTTCTCCTACCTTCTGCCAAATCTTAGCCATATCTCTGTACATAGTGATTGCTTCATCTGTTAACAAATCCATATTATCGTGCCATGTACAAAGATCAGCACCATTTGCCATGTCTATAATTTCCTGATCAGACATTAACTCAAACATAGGCATTTCTCTTATAGCTGTAAACTCTTTTTTATACAAGTTTCTTGCTTCAAGTACACCGTCTATAAACTTTTTCATGAACTCTTCATTTTCAGCCATGAAATCTTCTCTGAATATAACACCAGAAAGAATAAGATTTCTAGACATTGATGTATCAAACAATACTCTTGCACCAGTAGTTGTTTTAGCCTGTGTAAGGAAAGGCTCCCATGTTGCTGCTGCATCAACTTCACCTGCAAAAAATGCTTTTGCCGCTTCATCAGGTGTTTCAAAAAATACCATTGATTTTCTTATCTGTTCCTGCTGGTCAGCTGTTAAACTTGAATTTGCAACAAGCCATTCAACAAGTGTCTGTGCTTCTGAGAATTTAGGAACTGCAACTTTCTTTCCTGCCAAATCTTCGATACTCTTGATATTCGACTTAGCAATAATACCATCCCCACCATTTGAATAGTTGGTTATAAACGGCATTGAAACATCAACTTTTGCATCTTCGAATTTTGAAGTAAGAAAAGCAAATCTGTTAACAGTATAACCTGCTCCCTGCAAATCACCTTTGATAAGTGCAGCAGATGAAACCTTATAGTCATTTTCAATAACATATTCGATATTTATACCATTTCTGTCATTGATGCTACCTTTTTTGGTTTTTCTGCCACCATTTGCCTGAAGCAAAGTATCATAACCTACCCATTCATCAATGGAGATTCTTACTGTTTTTGAAGTTGTTCCAACCTCTCCGCCGAGTTTCTGCTGACTTGTACCGCCTGATTTGTTGTTTTTCATTTCTTTGGCAACATTAATGCCAAGCATTACAACTGCGACAATTATTGCCAGGATAACCAAATAACCGATAATAGCTCTGAAATTAATCCTTCTCATGTTAAATACTCCTTTTTATGTTTTTTATTTATTGCTTTCATTTAACAACTGTTGCAAAAATGCTTCTGCATCAACTTGTGTTGCTGCTTCCTGTGCATCTCTTAACTGCTTAACTTCACTTGTCTCATAGGACATTCTTGCTCCTATAGCCTGATATTTCTTATCAGTAGCATTGTCTTCAATCTGTTTAAGATATGAATCAATAGAACTTACCTCAAGGCCTTTAAGCTGTTCTGCAACTTCTTTTTCGAATTTTCCTTTTTCAAGGTTGGAGATAACTATTTCTTTTTTCTTTTTTGCTTCTCCAATCAATCCCTGAATTTCATCAACCCTCTTTTTAGTAGCTTGCGCTGCTGCTTCATAACTTGGAATATTCTCCTGACAGTTTCTCATAAGCTCTTTTTGTTCACTTGCCTGTTTTGCCAAAAGAATTGCTTTATCGTGCTCTCCTCTTTTTTCAAGGATAACAGCTTGCTCTGAATATTTTTCAAAACTTTTTCTTGCAATCTCATGTTTTTCATTCCATTCAGCAAGCTCTCCTAAAGCTTTCTGATTTATATCTTCAGCTTTTCTAAGCTTACCACGGAGCTCTTTAATTTTTTCATCAAAAGCTCCTGCTGCAAGTCGCGGATTATTTGCAGTTGTTGAAAACATCCAGTTAAAAGCTGATTTAACAATTAACCTTCCTCTTTCTGAAACAAGACAATATGCTCCAGTCCCTGCAAGTGCAATACTTATTAATGTTGCAATATTTTGGCCAAGTACTGTGCCTAATGCTGTAAAAAATGCGCCCATACTTTTATTCGCCTCCTAATACTTTAATTATTGCATCAATTCTTTTCGCTTCATTAACAACAGCCTGTCTTGATTTTTCCATATTATTCTGGACATCAAGTTGTTTTTGCTTACATTCGCTGATTTCTTTTTCAGCAGCTTCAATTGTTGCAGTTAGCTCTGTCATCTCCTGTGTAGCCTTGTTGGTATAGCTTTCAAACGTTGCTACAAGAGCGGCTTTTCTGTTTTGCGCTTCTGCAAGAAATTCATCGATGTCTTTCTGCATTGTTGTAAGTGTAGAACGGACAACTGTATGCTTACTCTCATCAGGAAGCATATTAAAGTTCTTAAGCAACTCTTCGACAATATATATATTGTCTTCTGTCTGAGGTAGAGTTGAATATGCTTCAGTAATTATATCTGCTGTTAATTCAACCTTACCACTAACTTCCGCCTGCTGATTCATAGAAGTATTAGGAACAGCTGACACATTCGATGTATTAACTGTTTCTTTAACCTCTGGAGTTTCAGGCGTAAGTATCCCCGCTTTTTCCAACATTTTTTCAAATCTCGACATTACTTTTCCTCCTTAAAAAAAAATCTCTTAAGAATTAATATTATATTTTAATTCTGTGATATTATATCATATTATGTAAATCAATTCAAGTACTTTTATTATAAATTCCTCTTTCAAAGTAAAAAATAAAAAAAATCATCATTACTGATGACTCTTTTTAAATATATCTATTAACATTCAATTTCTTTATATTCAACCATTTTCCATAACTTTAACTCTACTTCATCAATACCAGATTTGCAATAATCACAAAATAGTGGTTCTGTTCTTGTAATTGGTGCACCACAATTAGGACAATGTAGAATATCTATAACTTTTTTCTCATCTGCTATTGAATAATCATAAATATATATAAATTTTGTTTCATATTTAGTTTGTTTTTTATTTGTTTCATAATATTTATTACTATTTAAATTATTATAATAATAATATTCTAAAGAAGATGAAAAAGTTATTGTTGCAATCCCATTACTTCTTTCATAACTCTTTATAGCATGTTTATGAAAAACAACTTCTTTATATTTTACTTGAATATTATTATTAATCATATTATTTATTTGCTCACTTAACAAAGTCTGTATTAAACTTAGATTACTATTAGTATTAATCTTTCTATTTTCTAAAGAATTAAATATCATATTTAGATTTTTTTCAATATATGAATAAATTAATTCTTTATTGAATAATGGAAAGTCTCTTTTTATTTGAGGTTCCAATAAATTAGTTAACCCACTAACGCTTTTAGGTTGTTCTTTAAATATCTCCTCCATTGTGTTTTCTTTATCCATATTATTTCTTATCATATTACTAAACATACTATCTATCATTCCAAAAGCAGAATACTTTATTTTTTGTACTATTTTATATATTAAATAACAGACAATATATATAATTAATATAGTGATTAATAATATAATTAATTTAAAATTCATAATATTTCACTCCTTAGTAAAATATTATCAAAAGAGATGTATATTGTCAATTAAAATATGTATTATTAAAAAATGTTTTTGCTTGTGTATAACCTTGTTCATATATATATTCTGTTTTTTTATAATCTAATAACTTAACATTTAATAAATCTATTTCTAAATTATATTCTGCTTGTTTTATTGATTCATATTTTAAATCATGTGACATTATATCAAAAGACTGCAGAATAACATCAATAATATTAGATATATTTTGCTTATTATTATTATTAAAAGAAACTGTCAACATATTATTTCCATATTGTTTAAGAGGCTCAACAGGTACACAATCTCTTAATCCTCCATCTACTAAAATATACTTATTATACTCTTTTGGATTAAATATTCCTGGAAAACTGCAGCTTGCTCTTACAATAGTCCCGATATTTCCTCCATAAATATATTCTACTTCATTATCAAATTTCTTCATTGTTAATCTTTTTTTAGTATTAGTAAAATAGATTAGTTTCCCTGTTATTAAATCCACAGCAGGTATAAAAATTGGCATTTTTATATCACTAATATCTCTAATCCCTTTTTCATTACATAATTTATTTATTATTTGTTCTATTATATTTCCATTATTTAAGCCCATCATATTTTTTCTAAAGGAAAATATATTTATTTTTATTGGATTTTTCTTTATATTACTAATATATTTTTTAAACAAAAAATATATTTCATCTGCTGTATAACCGCAAGCAAACAATGTAGCAACTATACTTCCACTACTACAGCCTGTAATACTATGTATATTTATTTTTCTTTCTTCGATTTCTTTTAATACCCCTATATGTGCCACACCTTTTATTCCTCCACCACTTAACGATAAATCTAATACCATATTTTGCACCTCCCAAAACATTATATTCAAATATATTATTTTTGGTTAATGCAAAAGACATAGCCTTAAAAGCTATGTCTTTTGGTATATTAGCAAATCTATAAGCCGGGTTCTGTATTTGATAGTCATTTATCTAGATTATATATTACTATATAACTCAAGCCACCTACCTCCAAAAAAGCGGGCCACTTTACCTTTGTTTTTGGTGTTGCACCGGATGGGGTTTACACAACAAATATGTCACCATATCGTTAGTGAGCTCTTACCTCACTTTTTCACCCTTACATACTAAGTATGCGGTTATTTTCTGTTGCACTTTCCTTAAAGTCACCTTCACTGGACGTTATCCAGCATCCTGCCCTATGGTGCCCGGACTTTCCTCATGTACTAAAAGTACCTGCGACTATCTGATTTACTATATTTATTTTACTAAAAATTATATTAAAAGTCAATTAATATTCTATACTATTATCTATAATTGGAATTATTTCAATTAAAATTATTAATTTTAACTTGATATTTTCTTTTTCTTCATTCTCTGTATTTTCTTTTAATGTATTAACAATATTGATTATTCTTTCTTTAATATATTGTATGTTTTCATTATCTATTTTGTTATTTATTTCATCTACATTAACAGCAAGTTCATTTATACTATTCTTAAATTGTTCTTTATCATCTATTTCTAAATATATTAATGACTTTACTATTGAATAATCTAATTTTTTTGCTAAATATAATTTTTCATTATTATAACATTTTTCATTATACATATTTGAATAATTATATAAATCTAATAATTGTATCATCACATTTTCTTTATCTGCTTTAACTACATAATTAATCAATTCATCAATACTAATTCTATATTGATTTATAGTTTGTTCATCTATTCCTGAATTTTTCATAGCTATTTGTATATCTATAACTATATCTTGTATTCTCTCACAAGTGATTCTTGCAGCATTCCAATCACTTTCTGTATTTTCATTTAATAAAATATCTCTTTGCTCAATTTCTGTCATTTCAACTTTATTTGCTTCATTTTCTTTTGTTTCTTTTTTTTCTTCTTCTTGACTTTTCTCTTCTGCTTCACTTCCTTGTGAGGTATTTTCTTCTATCCTAGTAACTATTCTTTGTCTACTAACTTGCAATCCAGATACAAGTTGCAATAAAGTAAAATATTGCTCATCTAATAAATTAATTTGTTCAATATTTTTTATTTCTCTATCTTGCATTTCCCCTATTTCATTAATATTACTACTACACCCTGTTAGAAAAAAAATAAACAAAAAAATAGTAATAATATATATTCCGCTTCTTCATAAAACATCACCATATATATTATTACCAATTTTATATAATTTATTAATTATTCTACACTTTTACCACAAAATGGACAGAATAAATCTTCATCATTTAATTTAGCTTCACAACTTGAACATACTTTTTCTTCTTTTTCTTCTTTAACTTCTTCTTCAATAATTACTTCAGGCTCTGGTTGTCTTTCACCACAATGTTGACAAAATGCATATTCTGTTTTTATATCTTTATTACATTTAACACATTTTTTAAATCCTTTTAGATTTAATATTTTTTCTTTTGCTTCATCATTTTCTTGTTGCATTCTTTTTAATTCTTCAAAATCATTTTCAAATATTGTCTCATCAAAACTTTTTCCTTCAAAATGAGCCCTGCAATATTCTTTACCAATATTTTGATAAATCTCTTTCATTTGTGCTTCATTATCTGATATTAAAAATTTTAATTTACTTTCTTCTATTAATTTACTAGAAGCTTTTGTTGCAGATTTGTATGTATCTGAAACAATTTTACCTACATTATCTAATATTTCCATATAAATTCCCCCTACTCTTCTGTTCTTTTTTCACGAGTCATAAGCTGTTCAACCATTTTTCTCGCATCTTCTCCTTCAAATAATACTTTATATACAGCATTTATAATTGGTGTTTCCACATCATATTTGTCTATTATTTTTTTAGCAACTTGTGTAGCAGTTATACTTTCTACAACCATTCCTACTTCTTTAACAGCTTCATCTACTGTTTTTCCTTGTCCTATTAAATATCCTGCTCTTCTGTTTCTGCTATGCTGACTTAAACAAGTTACAATTAAATCTCCTAAACCTGTTAAACCATAAAATGTAGCTCTTTCTCCACCCATTTTTTCTCCAAGTCTAGATATTTCAGCTAATCCTCTTGTTATTAATGCTGCAAATGTATTATCTCCATACCCCATTCCTGCTGCTATTCCACATGCTAATGCCATTATATTTTTTATTGCTCCACCGACTTCAACACCTATAACATCTTTTGATGTATATACTCTAAATACTGGTGACATAAAAATATCTTGCAAATCTTCAATCAATTCATCATGTTTTGAACATAATACTATTGTTGTTGGTAAATTTCTTGCTACTTCTTCAGCATGGCTTGGCCCTGATAGTATACCCACTTTATTTAATGGTAATTCATCTTCTGAAACTTCTGCTAAAGTTTTTAATGTTCCATCTTCTAAACCTTTACTACAAATAACTATATGTTGTTCTGGTTTTACTAAATGTTTAAATTTTTGAATAGTACTTCTAAAAAATTTTGATGGTGTTACAATTAATATAAATTTACTATCTGGAATTACATCTTCAAACTTAGTAGAACATTTAATATTCTCATCTAATTTAATTCCTGGTAAAAATATACATTCTCTTTTTTCATTTATATTTTTTGCTTCATTTTCATCAAATGACCAAATATATGGGTCATATCCATTATTATTAAGTAAAATTGATATTCCTACTCCCCAACTTCCACTTCCTATTACTGCTATTTTCTTACTCATAAAACCTCCTAAAATATTTTATTTATTTCACCTTTTGCCCTATCTTGTTTTCAGTACCTTTAATTAATCTTTGTATATTACTTCTATGTTTAAATAATAGTATTGCTACTATAATTAATGAGAATATAAAATAATCTGACATTAAGAATAATACTGCTATTGCATAAAGTGATGCAACTGTAACTGATGCTAATGATACTATTCTAGTTACTATTATTATTAATATTCCAAACACTAAACATATAGCTCCAATTTTAGGATTAATAGCCATTATTACACCTAAAGATGTAGCAACACCTTTTCCTCCTCTAAATCCATAATATATTGGAAAATCGTGTCCTAATATTACAAATATACCTGCTAATTGAATAAATAATCTTGAATCTAATATCCATCCTGTCTTAGATATTAATTGTGCAACTAAAACAACTACTACACCTTTTAAAATATCAAATAACAATGTTGCCGCTGCTGGCAATTTTCCTAATGTTCTAAGTGTATTTGTTGAGCCTGCATTTCCACTTCCAAAATTTCTAATATCTTCACCTTTTATTTTTTTACAAAGTATTATAGATAAATTAATACTTCCTATTAAATAAGCTACTATACTAATAAATATATACCAAAACATATTTATTCTCCTTTCTTCTCTCGTATAATAAATCTAATTGGTGTACCTTCTAAACCAAAATTTTTTCTAATTTGATTTTCAATATATCTTTGATATGAATAATGCATTAATTCTTTACTATTAACAAAAATCACAAATGTTGGTGGTTTAATGCTTGCTTGTGTCATATAATATATTTTTAATCTTTTTCCTTTATCACTTGGTGGTTGAACCATTGCTATAGCTTCATTTAAAATATTATTTAATATAGCTGTAGATACTCTCATAGCATTTTGTTCAGAAACAAAATTTATAAGTTCATATAATCTATCTATTCTTTGTCCTGTTTCAGCTGATATAAATAAAATTGGAGCATATGTTAAATATGATAATTTTTCATATACTTTTTTTCTGTATTGTTCTAGAGTTCCTGTATCTTTTTCTATTAAATCCCATTTATTTATAACTATAATTATACCTTTACCAGCTTCATGTGCTTCTCCTGCAATTTTAGTATCTTGTTCTGTTACTCCTTCTACTGCATCTATAAGTAATAAACAAACATCTGCTCTTTCAATTGCACTAATACTTCTAAGAACACTATACTTTTCAATTTTTTCTTCTACTTTACTTTTCTTTCTTAAACCAGCTGTATCTATAAAATTATATTTTCCTTTATCATTTTCAAAATATGAATCTATTGCATCTCTTGTTGTTCCAGCTATATTACTTACAATTACTCTTTCTTCTCCTAGAATTTTATTTACTAAAGATGATTTTCCTACATTTGGCTTTCCTATTATTGCTACATTTATTACATCATCATCTTGTATTTCTTCATTATCTTCTGGAAAGTTATTATATATTTCATCTAAAGCATCACCTATACCTAAACCATTTATACAAGATATTGCAAAAGGATCTCCTAAACCTAAATTATAGAATTCATATATATCATCTGATGTTTTGCCTAATTTATCTGCTTTATTCACTAATAAAACAGTTGGTTTATTTAATCTTCTAATCATATTAGCAACTTCCATATCATCAGCTGTTACGCCTTGTTTTATATCTGTTAAAAAAACTATAACATCTGCCATATCCATTGCCATTTCTGCTTGCCTTCTCATATGCTTGCTAAGTGGTTCGTCACTTACCATTTCTATACCACCAGTATCTACTATTGTAAATACTTTACCTCTCCAATCACAATCAGTAAATATTCTATCTCTTGTTACCCCTGGTTTATCTTCAACTATTGCAATTTTTTTCCCTGCTAAATAATTAAATAATGTAGATTTTCCTACATTTGGTCTACCTATTATTGCTACAATTGGTTTTGCCATATTTTCACCTCTCTCTTTTCAATATTATTCTATATCAATCTTGCAATTAAGTCAATAGAAAGAATTATTAAAACATAGTGTATACAAAGGAAAAATAGATAGCAATGCTACCTATTTTTATGTTACTATACTAAAAATAATTATTCCTAATGATTGAATTACAAAAATATTAAATAAATTTGATGTTAGTAAATTATTAGTTGCTTCTATAACTCCTAATTCTGCATTTCTATCAAGTACATAATATTTTTGTGCTTCAAAAAATGTAATTAGCTCTGGTATACTTGTAATAAATCCTAGTAAAATTCCTAATATCATTTCTGAAACTCCAAATATGTTACATAAATTTGTTAAAACTGTACTAAGTAGATTTCCAACAATATATAATGTAATACCAACTAATATTAAATATATTGTATATTTAAATATCTTTTTAAATTTTCTTTTCTTTATTATATTATCTCTATTTAATCTTTCTTTTAATTCTTCATCTTCTTTACTTAAATATTTTTTATGTGCTTGTATATTAAGATAGTAAAAATATATTAGTAATATTATAAATAATGGAACGATTCGTATATTAGATGTAATTTTAAAAATTATCATTAATATTGGTATAATAATTGTTACTAAAACTAATACTAAATCTATAATTATAGCTTTATTTTTTAATCTTTTGTGATTTTTATTTAAAAATATTGAAAATAAATATTGTATAAAATTTATAATATTTGAACTTAATATATTATATACGCTACTTTCCATTAATCCTACAAAAGCTGAAAAACATACTGTTAATAACTCTGGCATAGATGTTGCTATACCTGAAATATTTCCAATTGATGTTGCTTCTAGTTCTAAAGCTTCTCCTAAATCTCTTAATACTTTTACTAAAATATATTTTGAAATTAAAACAATTGCTATTGAAAAAAATACAAATTTTACTATTTCAAGTAATAACATTTTTTCTCCTCTCTTTATACATATTTTCACCAATAATAATTTACATATACATATTGAATTATATAAATTGCAATAGTATAATTACATTGTATAAAGATTGTATAATATTTTAAGGAGGAATGCAAATGAAAATTGCTTTTTTTGACACAAAACCATATGATAAAGAATTGTTTGATAAATATAATAAAGATTTTAATTACGAAATTAAATATTTTGAAACTAAACTAAATGAAGAAACTGCACCACTTGCTAAAGGATATGATGTTGTTTGTGTATTTGTTAATGATAATGTAAATTCAGGTACAATAGATATATTAGTTGAGAATGGCGTTAAATTAATAGCTCTACGTTGTGCTGGATATAATAATGTAGATATAAATTATGCAAATGAAAAAATACCTGTTGTTAGAGTTCCTGAATATTCACCATATGCAGTTGCAGAACATGCATGTGCACTTTTACTTGGACTTAATAGAAAAATATATAAAGCATATCAACGTACAAAAAAATATAATTTCTCATTAGATGGATTACTTGGTTTTGATATAAATGGGAAAACTGTTGGTATAATTGGTACAGGTAAAATAGGAAAAATCTTTATCAAAATTATGAAAGGGTTTGGAGCTAATGTTATAGCATATGATGTGTATCCAGATAATAACTATGCCAATGAAATGGGATATACTTATGTTAGTTTAGATGAATTGTTTAAAAAGTCAGATATAATCTCTCTACATTGTCCATTAACACCTGAAACTGAACACATTATAAATAAACAAAGTATTGAATTAATGAAAAATGGAGTATACATTATTAATACAAGTAGAGGTAAATTAATTGATACTACTGAATTAATAGAGATGCTTCAAACTGGTAAAATAACAGGTCTTGGACTAGACGTATATGAAGAAGAAGAAGACTTTTTCTTAAATGATTTATCTAATTCTTATATGAGAGATGAAGATTTATCTGTACTTCTTACAATGCCTAATGTTTTAATTACTTCACATCAAGCATTTTTTACTGCTGAAGCCTTAGATAAGATTACTAAAGATACTCTTCAAAATATTAAAGATATCTTTGAAACAAAAGAATGTAAAAATGAAATTAAGGTTAATTAGAATATATACTATGGAAAATTTTGTATAATTTATTGACATTTTTAATATATTATATTAAAATATATATAGATAAAGGAAACCGTAAAAAATGGTTAACCTATTATAGTGAATATAATCACCTTTATAAGGTTCAAAAAACAAGGTGATTATTTTTTTTATGAGTTGTTTTATTAATATAGCTAATGCTATGATTTGAATTAAAAATGTTATGTAATCTATTTCTACCATTAGCACCACCTCCTATGTTCAGTTTAAACAGTGAATATTTGAGATGGTTAACCGCCTTATCTTTTTTCCTTTATCTGGTAAAAATTATACTATAATATTTTAATATTTGCAATAATAAATTGGAAAATATTTCTATTTAACATAAAAACAAGAACTGTATTTTTACATACTTAGTTCTTGTTTTCTATTTATCTATTTAATTTCTTTATTACTAAAGACACAATATATGCTAGTCCACAAATGACAACTATGCTTGCTCCTGTTGGTAATTTATATGCTGCGAAATAATATGAAACTAGTAAACCAATTATACTAGATAATACTGAAATAGTTACCGAAAAGATAACATATTGTTTCATATTTTTAGAAATATTTTTACTTGTAGCTGCTGGAAGTATAAATAATGAATTTATCAATAATACACCAATTATATTTATCGAAATTGATACTGCTATAGCAATTATTAAAGTAAAAATTATTTCATATTTTGTAGGATTAATTCCTTTACTTCTTGCTAATGATTTATCTATATTAATTAATATCATTTTCTTATATATAATTGAAAAAATTATACATATTGTAACTCCTAATATCAATAAATATATTAATTCACTTTTATCTACTAATAAAGGATCTCCAACAAGCAGACTCGAGAATTTTTGAATTCCACCATAATTAGATAAAATTATAATTCCTAACGCTAAACTTATAGATGAAATTATACCAATAACTGTATCAGGTGACTCTCTAAAACTTCTTTTTATTAATACCAATAATATTGAGAAAATACTAGAAAATATTAAAATAGGTATAATACTACTTGTTGTCATTCCAATAAGTAATCCTAAAGCTATTCCCATATATGCACTATGTCCTAATGCATCTGAAAAATATGCTAATTTATTATTTACTACCATTGTACTAAGAAGTCCAAAAACAGGTGAAATTATTAATAATAATATTAATGTATTTTGCATAAATTCATATTCTAAAAAATCAAACATTTGCTTCACCTTCTATCCAAAATATTTTTTTAAATTCTTCACTTCTATAAACTGTATTAGGATTACCTTGTTTTATAATTTCTTTATTAAGTAAAATTACATTATCTGCATATTTATATACGCTTTCTAAATCATGTGAAACAAGAATTATTGCTATGTCACATTTCTCTCTAAGTTTATTTATAAGTTCATATACTTTTTTCATTCCAATTTCATCAATATTAGAAAGTGGTTCATCAAGTAATAATATATCTGGAAATGGATACATCGCTAAAGCAAGTAAAACTTTTTGCATTTCACCACCAGATAAATCTCCTACTTTTTTATCTATTAAATCTTCAATTTCAATTAATTCAATTATTTTTTCATAATTTTCATTTACATCAACTGAATTGAATAAATCTCTAACACTAATTGGTATTGTTTTATCTATACTAACTTTTTGTGGAACATATCCTATTTTAGGTTTTGTTACTTTATTATCATGGCTATTTAAATACTCTATTTTCCCTTTATGTTTTATCTCCCCTATTATTGATTTTAATAAAGTAGATTTACCTGCTCCATTAGGCCCTATAATACAAGTAATCTCTCCACAATGCATATGTATATTAATATCTTTTAATATTATATCTTTTCCGTCTCTTATATTTATATCTTTAATTTTAATACAACATAATCCACAAGAATTATGTTGTTTTATATTAATATGCTTTTCCATAATTAATCATTCCTTCTATTATCTCATAGTTATATTCCATTAAATCTAAATAATTATTTAAATCTTCAGTATTTTCAACAATTAAATTTAATTGAAAAACTTCAATTTTTGTATCATTTACAATTGTATCTATTAAACTTTGATTATTATTAAATGTATCATTATCTACTAATAAAATTTTTGTTTGAGTACTTTTTATTTTATTTACAAAATCTTGCAGATCATTTGCACTATGATTTCCTTCATGACCTGTAATTAAACTAGCTGTAATATTAAATTTTCCTTTATAATAATTAAAACTATCATGCATAATTGCTACATTTACATCACTACTTGGTATATCATTATATATTTCTTTTAATTCATTAAGTTTCTTAATATATTCTTGAGCATTTTTTTCATATATTTCTTTATTCTCTGGATTATATTTTATTAGTCCATTTGATATATTTTCAACTTGTTTAATATATAAATCTATATTCATCCAAAAATGACTTGATGTATCTAAATCTTTAATATCTAAGCTTGAATCAATAATATTTAATTTTTTTAAGTTAATATTTTGGATAAAATGTTCCATATCTCCACCATTAATAACTAAAACATCTGCTTTTTCAATTATTTTAGCATCATCTGGAGTTAAGCTATATTCATGAACACAACCACCAATTTCTTTTGTTATATTATCTATTTGTAAATTTTTAGCATCCTTTGATATGTTTTTTATAATTAATTCCATAGGATAAAAAGTTGTAACAATATTAAATTTTCCATCATCTTCTACCTTGTTACTATTATTTAAAAATACTATCCAAACAAATAAAAGAATTAATGATATAATAATTAAAACTATTGTAATACTATTATTTTTAATCTTTGTCATATTTCACCAACCACCAATTTGCAATATTTAAATCATTTACATATTTTATTTGATTAACAGTTAAATCTTTATCAAAATTATCTATTTCTTTAGGTAATTCATTTTTTATTATTGAACTTAAATCAAATGCTAATGTTTTATATAATTCACTTAGTTCAACTTTTCTTGCCCATTCAGAAACTCTTATATCTATTCCTCTATATAAACCTAAAATATTTCCTACTACTGTAGCTATATTTGACCCATAACAATTATTATTTACAGAATACAACAATGCATCTGAAATATTATCTTGGAAAGTTAAGGCTATATATATTGCTGCACCTAATACTTCATGAGCATCATCACAAAAACCAAAATCATCTAGTTTTTCAGCATAATGTATATTGTCTTTAGATAATTGTATACCTAGTTTAATTTTTTCAATAATCTCACTAGCTTCTTCTTTTCTTATTACCATTTTTAGACCTTTTTCAATTGCTTTTTCTAATTTTTCTCCTTTAGCTAAATTAGCTATTATTACAGCTAAAACTCCACATGATAAATATGCTGAAGGATGTCCATGTGTTAATTTTGCTACTTTCACTGCCATTTCAAAAGCTACTTTATCATTATTATAAAAGACTAATCCTATAGGAGCTGTTTTAGTTAAACAAGCATATCCTTTATTATCTATATATCCAATATCATCTTCTGATATCATTTCATTTTCTAATATCTGAATTATATTTTTTTCTGCGTATCTTTCATATTTTAATTCTTGATATTCCATTAAATAATTATCTTCTAATTGTTGTTTATCTATACTATTTGGTGTTTCTCTATCTTGAGAATGTTGCCATCTTAAATAACTTGTATATGAAGTAATTCTTCCAAATCCAGTTATACCATAAATATAATATTTGGTATATGCACGTATTAATGCATCTATTGTAAATATAGTTAATTGTGTATTAGCTGTTATTCTAGCTTTATCATCAGAATCAACTTTTAAATCTGTATAACCATTTTTTCCATATTCTTCTATTATTTCATCATACCCCATATTTCTAATAGGCTCACCTAAAGCATCTCCTACTGCTCCTGCTAATATACAATTATATATTTTATTAAAATCTAATTTTTTCATATATCTCTCCTATTTATAAAAAATCTATTGTTTCTACATACATTATTTCACATGAATTATTTCCTGTATCAGTTCTACTTAAACTACTTGGTCCCCAAACATGTTTTGTATTTCCAACATTCCATTCTGCTCTTACCAAATATCCTGTTAATCTTACATATTCATCTTTATTTATTTTTAATATTTCTTTCCTTATATTATCATTAGCGGGTATTAAATGATTGTTAGAACAATTTTTTGTTATTTCATTTTCTCCACCCATTTCTCTAATCCATGCTGAATTATTTGACATCCAAGTTAATGTTCTGTTTTTAACAACACAAGATGTAAATTTCTTATAATTATTATTTTCTGCTAATTTGCCCCATGCTAATCCAACATCAATTGGACCTACAACATCATTATATTTCTCTGTATCAAGAACTATTCCGGTTATATCATATTTAGCTAATTTAGTTATATTAACTTTTATTCCACCAACATTTACAGTTTGTTCCTTTTTACTTATTTTTTCTTGCCTAGGGCCTTCTATGTATGCCCCCTTTTTTATAGTAACCTTTTCAGTAACTACTTTTTCATTATTACTACTAATTAATTCATTATTATTTACTATTTTTTCTTCTCCAGTAAGAAATATAGCACAAATAATAAATAATATTAAAATTATAAATTTTCTTAGAAAACTTTTTAATATATCCATTTTTCCCTCTTTATATTAAATTTTCAGGATTTAATGCTTTTAATTCATCTATTACAAATTTTCCATCTTTTCTAACTAAAATATCATCAAACCAAATCTCTCCTCCACCATATTCTGGTGTTTGAATATTTACAATATCCCAATGTATAGAAGATTTGTTTCCATTAAAGTTTTCTTCAACTTCTTCCCCTGGAGTAAAATGGAAACTTCCAGCTATTTTTTCATCAAATAATATATCTCCTATTGATTTTGTTATATATGGATTTAATCCTATTGCAAATTCACCAATATATCTTGCTCCTTCATCTGTATCTAATAATTTGTTTATTTCCTCTGTATTATTTGCAGTTGCTTTGACTATTTTTCCATCTTTAAATTCAAAATATATATTATTAAACAAAATACCATTTTGTCTGCTTTCAGTATTATATTTTATATATCCATTTACACTATTTTTTATTGGTGCTGTAGCAACTTCACCATCTGGAATATTATTATTTCCAACATATTTATATACAGGCATTCCTTTAATACTAAACGTTAAATCTATATCTTTTCCCTTTATATGTACTTTATCTGTTCTTTTCATTATATCTACTAGCTTATCCATTGCTTTAGACATTTTACTATAATCTAAATTACACACATTGAAGAAAAAATCTTCAAATTTATCTAATGGCATATTACTCATTTGTGCCATTGAATTATTTGGATATCTTAATATACACCATTTTGTATTTTCACATCTTTCTTCAAAATGTACTTTACTATTATATATAGAATTATATAATTTCATTTTTCCACTATCTATATCTGTAAATTCTGCTGTATTATTTTTTGCAGTTATTCCAATATATGCATCCATATCTTTCATTTTATTCAGATCATGTTTAGCCCATATTTCTAATTGCTCTTTTGTTGAGTTTTCAAGCAATACTCTCATTAAATCATTATTTATTATATTAACAAAAGGTTTAGCACCAACTTCAGTAGCTTTTTTTACTAATTCCTTTGCAAGTAAAATTCCGTCTTCACCTATTACTTCTATTAAAATATTCTCATTTTCTTTTAAATCAACTGAATAACTTATTAAATTATTTGCCAATTTTTCTATTCTAATATCTTTCATTTTTCCCTCCATTTTATACTCTATTTGATTATATTATTTTTTATTTAACATTTCAATAAGTATATATAAAAAATGCAATATTTTAGCATCAATATTATATTATTCTACAAATAATTTATAAAAAGAAAAAGTACATAATATTTCTATTATGTACCTGTATAAATATATAAAAAGAGGATTAGATTAATTCTTTTTAAATCTTGTAGTTTGTCCACTTTCAAGATATCTTAAATTTTCTAAAGCTTTACCTGTTCCTAAAGCAACACATGATACTGCATCATCCGCAACCATTACATGTATTCCTGTTTTACTTTCAAGTAATTTGTCTAATCCATCGATTAAACATCCACCACCTGTCATATATATACCTCTATCACTAATATCTGATGCTAATTCAGGTGGAGTTTTTTCAAGAACTGTATGAACAGCTTCAACAATTGCTGTTGCTGGTTCTTCTAAAGCTTCCATTATTTCACTAGAATATATTGTAATTGTTTTTGGTAGACCTGTTATTAAATCTCTACCTCTAACATCCATTTCTTCATCTTGCATTTTAGGGAAAACACAACCTACATTTATTTTTATTTCTTCTGCTGTTCTTTCACCTATCATAATATTGTGTTTTTTTCTAATATATCTAACTATATAATCATCAAATTTATCACCAGCAACTTTAATTGATTCTGAAACAACTGAACCTCCTAATGAAATAACTGCTATATCAGTAGTTCCACCACCTATATCTACTATCATATTACCATATGCTTTTGATATATCTATTCCAGCACCTATTGCTGCTGCTATTGGTTCTTCAATTAAACAAACTTTTTTAGCACCTGCTTGTGTTGCTGCATCAACAACTGCTTTTTTCTCTACTTCTGTAACTCCTGATGGTATACATATCATTAAACTTGGAGCAAATATGAATTTACCGCAAACTTTATTTATAAAGTATTTTAACATTCTTTCTGTAACTGTATAATCTGATATAACACCATCTTTTAATGGTCTAATTGCAACTATATTTCCTGGTGTTCTACCAAGCATTCTTCTTGCTTCTTCACCAACTGCAAGTATTGCATTTGTATTTCTATCTATAGCTACAACTGAAGGCTCTCTTAAAACAATTCCTTTTCCTTTTACATAAACTAATACTGTAGCTGTACCTAAATCGATACCTATATCTGTACTAAAATTAAACATTTAGCATCTCTCCTTCGCCATTTATTACTAAATTGTTACACTAATGTTACAATTCTGTTACATTATACATTATTTTTCTTACTAATGCAACACATTTATATACTTTTTTTATAAAAAAATAATAAAAAAATAGATAAGATTTTCATCTTACCTATTGGTTCTATTTATTTAATTGGTAATACATAATTTATTATACTGAAAAAGTGTAACATACTACCTAACATAACAAATATATGCCAAACAGCATGCATGTATTTTAGTTTCTTCATTTTATAAAATATTACACCTAGTGAATACGCTACTCCGCCTAATACTAGTAATAGTATTCCATTAAAACTAATACTTTCAAATAATGGTTTAATTGTAAATAATGCTAACCATCCCATAAATAAACAACATATTATATTTATTTTTTTAAATTTTTCTACACTAATTGAGTTAAATACAATGGCAAATATCGCTAATCCCCATATAATACCAAACATTGTCCAACCTAAAGCTCCATTTAATGCAACTAAAACAAATGGTGTATATGTTCCTGCTATTAATAAAAATATTGAACAATGGTCTAAAACTCTAAAAACATTTTTTGCTTTTTTATTAGTTAAAGAATGATACATTGTTGACATTAAAAATAATATTATTAAACAAGCACCGTATATACAAGAACTAACAACTGAATATGCATTTCCATAAATTGCTGATATAACAATAGCAATAACTAAACCTGCTATTGATAATAATGTAGCAATCCCATGTGTTATTGCATTACACAATTCTTCTCCTAATGAATAATTATTTTGCTTTTTAATAACTGTCTCCAAATTTATTTTCCTCCTATATTCTACTTAATTATATTTTCTATACTAATAGTATCATTTTCTATTATAGCATAATCTATAGGTAAATTAAATATTTCTTCATCAATTACTTCAGAAACAGTATTTACCTTATAATAATTTTCTGTTTCTGCTTCACCTATGTATTTTAACTCATTACCCATAAAATAATATTGAGTATTTCCTATAATTTCATAATCATATTTTACATGTTCAACATATTTAGAACCTTTTTTCATAATTTCATTTTCTTTAGGAACCTTGATAATATTATCTAAAACAATTTGTGAATTACCTTTTATAGATATTATTTTTTCTTTATGGTTAATAATATATACATTATTATCTTTTGAAATAATATCTACACCTGAGTTTGATACATATATCTTTTCATCCTTAATTGCAACAATAATATTATCATCATAATATTTATCTGTTCCCATATCAATATATATATTTTTATTATTAATTTTAGTATTTAATACATTATATGTTTTTGTTTTTTCAAATTGTGATATTAAATACTTTTTCTCTTCTTCCTCTTGCTGAATTTGTTGTTGTTGTATTTTATCTTTTTCTTTACTTAAAATATTTTTGGTTGTAAATAAACTTATTAATAATATTATTAGTACTGCTATTAATCCTAAAAAAATTAAAATAAATATATTAATATTTCTATTTCTTTTTTCCATTTTATCACCTTTTTTCTTTATTCTACTACAATAGTATTATCTATTATTGTATAATCTTGTGGTATAGCAAATATCGTATCATTAGCATTACTTATCTTATTTATTTTTGTTGTCAAATTATTATTAACTACATATTGTAAATTATTTTCTGAATAATAGTATTTTACAGTATCTATTGTTTCATAATCATATATTTTTCCGTTATATTCTTCTTTTCCTTGTTTAATTTCTACATTTTCATATTCATTAATGTCTGTATCTATAAAACTAATACTAAATTTTTCATCATTAGAATTATTAATAATTACAGTTTTTTCATTATTGTCTATAACATAGTTTTTCCCATCCATTATTATATTAGTAATATGATTTGTAGATGAATATATTTTATTACCTTTTACAGCTTTTTTTGTAATTATTCCATCAACTTCAACTTCTATATATATATTATTATTATTAACCATTTCAATAATTTTATATAATTTAGAGTCATTTATTTTTATATTTATTGGTTGTTTATTGTTAATTTGTTCTTGTTTATTTTTCTCTGTTTCTTCTTCCTTTTTCTTAGCTATTTCTTCTTGCAATTGAGCATATTCATTATTCTTTATTGTTACATTAAAATATAATCCTATACCAATACCAGCAATTGCTATTATTAAAACTATTATTAAAATCTTCATTTGATTATCACTCATTATAATCACTCCTATACATTTTTCATACTTAAACTAACTTTACCTTTTTCTCTATCAATACCAATTACTTTTACTTTTACTATATCTCCAACTTGCAATACATCTGATGGATTCTTAATATAGCTATTACTAATCTCTGAAATATGTACTAATCCATCATTTTTAATTCCAATATCCACAAATGCTCCAAAATCTATAACATTTCTAACAGTTCCTGTAAGCACCATATTTTCTGTTAAATCATCTATTTTTAATACATCTGAACGTAATATTGGTTTTGGCATTTCTTCTCTAGGGTCTCTACCTGGTTTTTTCAATTCTTGAACAATATCTGTTAAAGTTGGTACACCAACTCCAAGTTCTTCAGCTGTTTTAACTAAATTAATTTTATCTAATTTCTCTTTTAATTCTTCTAATTGTTCTTTATTAATTGTTTTAATATTATATCCTAAACTATTAATTAATCTCTCTGTTATTTCATAACTTTCTGGATGTACCCCAGTATTATCTAATATGTTTTTACTTTCAGGTATTCTTAAAAATCCTGCACATTGTGTATAACAAGCATTACCTAATTTAGATACTTTAAGTAATTCTTTTCTCTCTTCAAATTTACCATTTTCTTCTCTATATTTAACAATATTCTGAGCTATTCCTTTATTAATACCTGATACATATGAAAGAAGTGACGCTGTAGCTGTATTTAAATCAACACCTACTTTATTAACTGAATCTTCAACAACACCAGTTAATGCTTCATCTAATTTTTTTTGATTAACATCATGTTGATATTGCCCAACCCCTATACTCTTAGGATCTATTTTTACTAGTTCAGCAAGTGGGTCTTGCAGTCTTCTTGCAATAGATATAGCTCCTCTTATTGATACATTTATATCTGGATATTCTTCTGAAGCAAGTTTTGATGCAGAATATACAGATGCACCTGCTTCACTAACAATTGTATAATATACTTTATGTTTAGCTTTTTTTATCATCTCTGAAACAAACATTTCAGATTCTCTTGAAGCAGTACCATTACCTATAGCTATCATATCTATATTATGTTTTTCAATAAGTGCTAATAATTCTTTTTCAGCACCTTCAACATCATTTTGAGGCTCTGTTGGATATACAGTTGTTGTTGCTAAAACTTTCCCTATTTCATCTATAACAGCTATTTTACATCCTGTTCTATATGCTGGGTCAAATCCCATTACAGTTATTCCTTTTATTGGTGCTTGAAGTAATAAATTTTTAACATTAACACCAAATACTTTTATAGCTTTTTCTCCTGCTTTATCTTCTAATTCATTTCTTACATCTCTTTCAATTGATGGCCCAATTAATCTTTTATATGAATCAGATATACTCTCCAATAAGTATTCTTTAAATATGCTACTTCCAGTTATATTTTTAGAATTCAAATATTCAACAATTTCATCAACTGGAACTTCAACTGAAACTTTTAATTTCTTTTCAGCTTCTCCTCTATTAATAGCTAAAATTCTATGACTAGGAAGTTTAGCTATAGGTTCTGAAAAATCATAATACATGTTATATACAGTATTTTCATCTTTATTTACAGCTTTTGTAACAATAGTACCCTTATTAAAAGATAATTCTCTAATATATTTTCTAAATTCAGCATTATCTGATATTTGCTCAGCAATAATATCCATAGCGCCTTCAATTGCTTGTCTGCTATTTTCTACACCTTTTTCAACATCTATATATTTACTTGCAATTTCTTCAATACTACCATTCTCTATTTCTTGTTTAAACATTATTTCAGCTAAAGGCTCTAATCCCTTTTCTTTAGCAATAGTTGCTCTTGTTCTTTTCTTTTGTTTATATGGTCTATATATATCTTCTAATTCTGTAAGTGTTTTTGCAATAAAAATTGCAGTTGTTAATTCATCTGTAAGTTTTCCTTGTTCATCAATAAGTCTAATTATTTCTTCTTTTCTTGTTTCTAAATTTCTTAAATAATTTAATCTATCATAAAAATCTCTTAAAACAATATCATTCATTTGTCCTGTTTTTTCTTTTCTATATCTTGCTATAAATGGAATTGTATTTCCTTCATCTATTAATGCTATTGTATTTTCAACTTGAAATTTTTTTAAGTTAAATTCTGTTATTAATTGTTCCTCTATATTCATTTTTACCTCTTTCCGTAATATTTATTACATGTTTTTATATATAATTTATATCACATGTAATTTATCTTTTCAACATATGTAACAGGAAAAATATATTAATTGAAAGAAAAAAATCTATAATAAAACTGAGCAATAGTTCTAAAGTAAAATTTAGCAATTATGAACATATAAAAAATAAACAAATATAAAATACCTTTTTCAAAAAATCCCGACCACCCACCCCAAACAAATAAGAAGGTACTGCTGTACCTTCTTCTCTTGTTAAGTTTTCTATTAAATATCCATATATTTCATTTGCCTTATTTAATGCTGTTTCTGGTAAAACCTTTAGCTTTTTCATTACCTTCAAATTTTTTTTAATCTGCTTAAATTTTCATATATGAAATTATCTAACTAGCATCTTTTCCATATACATATATGAATTTAACTCCTCTTACCTTTACTACATCCGACGCACCCCACGCGCTTTCGTCCTATTTTATTTCCCAGGCTCTTTCTTGTGTATCTCCTCCTGCTTCTTCATCTACTACTTGGATGCTAGAACTTAGTGTTACTACAGGGCGCAAACCACACACGCCGTCGTTCTCGACACCAACCGAAATGCACAAATTGTACGTGTCCACGTAGTCGCCGTACACACTGCGCACACGGAAGCTCGCGTCGCTGCCGAAATAGACATCAGCGCAAGACGAAGACAGCCAGTAGTACTTATCTCTAAATATCATGTCTTTTGCTTTTTCACTCGCTTCTGTACAGTCTGATTTATTATAAGAGTAATATAACTCTAAATCTTCATAATCGTCTGGTAGACTTCCACTAATACTTAAGCCTGTTTCTTCCATTGCATCCCCAAATGTAAATCCTAGTTCTTTATTTACTTCTTCTCCTGCACTCTTATAATAACGTGGTACTGGTTCATATTTTAATACTTCATTTACATCTTCTACTCTTAAGTTCCTTCCTCCATATACCTCTTTGCATATTGCATCTAATGCTCCTGGTCCTTTTGTAAATCCTTCTTCTCCATATAGGTATATATTTTCTACTGGGTCTGCACTTACTAATGTTACTGTGCTTCCATCATTTTTTAGCACTCTCCACTTTATTTCTTCGTTATATCCTATTATTATTTCATCTACTCCTTCATTATATGTCCTGTTAGTGTCTTTCCTATTATATATCCAATTTGTTGCTTCTGCTCCTAGCTTTTCTGTTATATTATATGTCTTTCTCTCTGCCTCTGGTATACTATATACTACATAGTCTCCTTCTTCTAATAATGCTATATCTGATGTTTCTCCTGCTCCTATTCCTAAGTCTGCTAACCATTTGCTATATGGGTCATCAGTTCTTGTTCCTAATACTATTTCTCCATTACTTATTACTATTAAATCTTTATACTCTTCTTTGAATTCTGGGATTATTCCTTGTATTCCTGCCAAATCATCTGCATTATATAATCCGCCTTCTCCATTCCCGGTTGCTAATTCTATTTGTTTTTCTGCATTCTTTACTGCTAATATTTCTTGATATGTTCTTATATCACTTTTAAATACTGCTTCTTTTGCCTTTTCTATTATTCCACCTTCCATAAAAGTTACAATAACTGCTGCTGTTAATATTATTAGCACAATTATTGTTACTATTAGTGCAACTAGCGATATACCTGATGTTTTGTTCCTTCTTAAATTTTTCATAATCTTTTCTCCCTTCGTATTTTAAATTTGTTATTATACAATTTTATTGTATAACACTTTTGGTTTTACCTAAGCTGTTTTGTTGTGGTTTTTTTTATTTTTCTTTTATTACCTCCTTTCTCGGATCTTTATTTTATTATTGCCAAAATATATTTTTATAATTTGGGCACAAAACTTGCTAATAAAAATCAATAGTTTTTTATAAACTTTTTTAATTTCTATTATTTTTGCATAACAAAAGAACCTAAGACTATACTACGTTTTATCGTAATATATTCTTAAGTTCTTTGCAAAAATTGGCATGTCAATTAAAGATGTTTTATTATATAAACATCCCCCCCCCTAGTATTTAGCACTTTCTGGCACTTTACTTTGGTACTATTTGACATTTTTCTACACCCACTTTCTTGTTTGTATAGTATCATATGTAGTTTATCATTTCAAGTATTTTTTATAAAATATCATCTTGCATGCAAACTTTTATGTCTGTTTCATTAGTTACTAAAACTGCTATACCATGTTCAATATCAAATTTAAAATTACATAATATAGCTATAATTCTATCATTACTACTACTTCTTTTTATATAAATTGTTGTAGGCTTAACATATTTAAAAATATTATCAAAATTATTATTAATTTGTTCATTATAGTTTTCTTTGCAATATTTTTCTATTTCAATATATGCTTGCTCAAAAATATTGTTATGTTGTTTTATAAAACTTTCATATGCTTGTATTTGTTGTTTAGTTATTTCTTCTCCTTCGAAATTATCAAATACAATTTTTAAATCTAACTCTCTTCCCCATATATTGAATTTTTCTATTCTTTCATTTTCCATCTTTTTTCTCCTATTTATTCATATCTACATGTATTGTTATATAATCTCCATATTTAATATCTATTTTTTTTGCATTTTCAGGTATTTCAAACCCTATATATCCATCTATCTTTCCACCTGGTATTATATATGCTTCAGGTAATTGCTTTTTATCTGAAAAACTAGCTCTTTCACATTGAACTCCATTAACCAATGCTCTTATTTTTTCTTCATCATATAATTCTTTATCTGATATATTTTCCACTGTAAAATGGAAACGTACATATTTATATCCATTTGTAGGTTCTGAATATCTTTCAAATTCTTCATATCCATCACAAGTAACACTAAATGTTGATGTACTTACAGGCTCATTAAAATTTCCTTCCACTGCTACTTCTTGTACTATATTTTTATCATTATTATCATTAGTTACCACTTGGTCTTTTATTGCTATAATAATAGAAACAGCTAATAAAATTATCACAAGTATGAATGGAATAAGGCAACCTATTTTTAAAATCCTTACAAACTCTGTTCCTTTTCTCATACTTTCTAATGTTTCTTGTCTACGTATATTTTCAATTTTTTCTTGTTCAAGTTGTATTTTTTTCTTTTCTAATTCTATTTTCTCTTGTTCATTTTTTATTTCCATGGCATTTTTAATTGCTTTATTATTACTTAAATCTGCTCCACAACTTGGACATTTTGTGTTTTTATCTGTATCTATAGTATTTCCACAATATTCGCATACTACTTTCATTATTAATTACCTCCTTATATATATGTACACAATACCATATATTATTTAAAATAGCAATATACAAAAAGAACAAATTTAAACAAAATATACTTTATTTAAATCTGTTCTTTTATATAATCTTACTGATGTTTGGAAATATGACTTTTTTCTTTTTTTATCTTTCTTAATATTTTTGGGTCATCAATGCACATATCATTTTCTATTCCTGTTATAAGGTTTGGAAATCCTTCTCGTATTCTGTGAAAATCACTTCCAACACTAGGTATTAAAGAATATTTTTCACATAAATTTAGCAGATATTCTCTTTTATCTTCTAAGATATGTGGTGTATACACTTCTATACCTCTTATTCCATATGAAACTAATTGTTCAATTCTTTCCTCAAAGTTTGAACCACCTATTCTTAAGCTATTAGGATGAGCTAGTATTGGTACACCCTTTGCATGAATAATTGCATCAATTACTTCTTTTGCTTCTAGCTTTTCCCTTTCGACATATACTTTTTTATTCAAAAGTATATCTTCATAAGCTTTATTGGCACTATCTGAATAATGCATCGAAGCAAGAGTTATTGCTATATCATATCTACCAATACTACTTCTATCTCTACAATATGCTTTTACATCATCATATGTTATTTTAAAATTTTGTTTCCTTAATTTTAAAATAGTATCTTCAACTAATACTTTTCTTTTTGTTTCATAATAGTCTACAAGGCTATATATTGATTTATTTACATATAGTCCAACAATATGCAATCTTTTGCTTTTAGGTGCTTGTGCACTAATTTCAATACCAGGTATTATTGTTAATTTTTTATTTGCTATTTGCCGTGCATAATCTACACCAGCTAATGTATAATGATCTGTTATTGCTATTGTATTTGCACCGTTTTCAATAGCTCTTCTTACAACTTCGCCTGGACTTAAACTACCATCAGAACAACTTGTATGAATATGGAAATCATAATACCGTCCCATATATATTCTTCTCCTTTCAAAATGAAATAAAGACATTTTTCTACTTTTTTTATTATCTTATTATATTTTTAAGTATAAATCAATAAACATAATATTTTTTTGTACATTATACATTTATATGATATATTGTACATATATAACTAAGAGGAGGGATTCTTTATGTTTTCAAAAATAATTAGAACAATTTATTTATATTTAGTTTGTCTTATTTCACTTTTTATGATTGTTGGTGGTTTAATTTCTGCAATCAGTGAAATAGCTGAAATTGTATTTCCTAGTAATTATTATTCTACTGCTTATGATGAGTATACTGATAAAGAATATTTTTCAGATAATTATAATTTAACAGATGAACAATTTGATAAATATATGCAAGCTCAAAAAGAAGAAAGAAATGCTGAATATGAATTAGAAATGCAAAGAAGAAAAAATAATAATATTAAGGGAGTTATTAATTCATTATCCTTTGTTATTGTTGGTTTACCTATATATATTTATAACTGGAGAAAAATTGAAAAAGAAAAAGATATTGCTATTACAAATAATACCGAAAGTGAAGGTGTATAAATATGCTAGCTCTAATAATATTATTGTTATTAATTATTGTAGTACCTATTATTTTAGTAGTTTTATTGGTAAAGTTCTTGTCTAAAGATAAAGAATTATTTGAAATAAAAATTAGACATTTATATTGTTATATTGTAATGCTTATATCTTTATTTATTAATGTATATAGTTTAATATATCTGATTTCAAGTTTAACAGATTTATTACTTCCAGATCCAACACTTAGTGAAATTAATTATAATACATATTATGTGGATATTATTACTTGTCTAGGTGCTTTATTAGTTTGCATACCTGTATTCTTTAGACATAAAAATCTTATTGAAAAGAAGAAATAATTTTTCAAGCAAAAATAAAGATACTATTAGTTTTGAGCTAATAGTATCTTATTTATTTATTTAAGTTTAATTTTATTCAGCATTAGTCCATACTTGACTAACATCATCATGTTCTTCTAATTGTTCTAACAATTTTTCTAATCTTTCTGCTTCTTTCCCTTCTAATGATGCATATGTAGTTGGAACCATTTGAACTTCTGCTTCCATAAATTCAATTCCGTTTTTCTCTAATTCTTCCATAACAGCTGTAAAATTAGATGGTTCAGTAATTATTTCATAGTATTCTTCTTCAACTTGAAAATCTTCTGCTCCAGCTTCTAATGATAACATCATTAAATCATCTTCTACAACTTTATCATTTTTTTCTACAACTAATACACCTTTTTTATTAAACATATATCCTACACAACCTGTAGTTCCTAAATTTCCTCCGAATTTATCAAATAAATGTCTAACATCTGCTGCAGTTCTATTTTTATTATCTGTTGTTGCTTCAACAATTATAGCAACACCACCTGGTCCATATCCTTCATATGTTATTTCTTCATAATTAGCATTACTTCCTTCACCAGATGCTTTTTTTATACTTCTTTCAATTGTATCATTTGGCATGTTATTTGCTTTACATTTTGCAATAACATCTTTAAGTTTACTATTTGCTGATGGATCAGGTCCACCTGCTTTAACCGCTACTAATATTTCTCTACCTAATTTTGTAAATATTTTTCCTCTTGCTGCATCAGCTTTTCCTTTTTTAGCAGCAATATTATGCCATTTTGAATGTCCTGACATCTTAACTCCTCCTTTTACTTACTTTTTCTCAAATATTTTATCATACTTTTTATTATTTGTGTAGTAGTTTTATAATCTTTTTTTATTTATCTTTAATCTATTATCTTTCCAATATGTTTTAAACTTTCAATTAAATCTTTATACTCAATTCCTTCAGTATAAAAATTATTTTTTTATATCTCTCCCATTATTTCTTTCTACAATTTTTTTATTTTATCTATGTTATCCATTTTATCATCTCCTTTGACTTTCTTACCCATATTATATGTGTCATCGGTATGATTATCAATATTGTAGTTTGATTTTTACATTATTATTTCTTATAGTTATCTTTCTATATAGTCTTTCCAATATATTTTAAGTTTTCTATTAATTCCTTATATTTTATGTTTTTTTAATAATTTAATTATTAAATATACCTTTATTTATGCTATTATCATATATTTTTGTTCCATATCTTTTTGTTCTATATTCTATATCTCCTTCTTTATTATTTAGTTTTATTTTTGAAAATTTAGAATGAATTATTCCTTAGAAAAATATCATAATATTTTTTAGATGTATTATTTATATCATTTTTTCCATTAATTTTAAATACTTTTGACTATTTTCTTTTAAGCATATGAAAAGACTCACAACTAGTTAAGTTGTAAGTCTTTTATTCTTTAATCTGTTAAAGCATCCTTAATAGCTATTTCTTTTTCAATAACTATATATGTATTAAAATCATCGTCAATTTTAATTTCATATATATAACCATTGAAAAAAACAAAATTGTTTTTATGGTTTTTAAGTTTTTCAAAAAAAGCCGGTGTTATATAGAACTGTACTCTTTCTTTTTTACCAACATAAATAGGCTCACGAGAAATATTTACAAGACCGTCACTTTTCTTTTTTATTATCTGATATGCATGTGCAAGAGTTTTACAGTTATATATTGCCATTTGGTATTTCTTTTGCCACAAATAAAGTAAACTTCTCAACAATACGCTCTTTGATTTACCTGAAGCTCTTTGATTTAAGAATATATTTCTTATTTCGCTTTCACTCTCATCAAGGTCAACATCCAAGATAGTAATTCCATACCGAATATAATTATCCCATATTTGGCCATAGTGTTTTGAAAAATAATCAAATCCTTTAAAACCAATAGTATCCATTTTGTTCATAAAACTATACGTCCTTTCATTATAAAATAATAATACAGTACTTACCTCCATAGTACTATTAAAATAAAAAAAAAATTTTTTCACAAAATAATTATAGCACAATTTGTTAACATAATCAATAACAAACTGTGCTATTCACACTATACAATTCATTTTTATTTAACAAAATAATTATATATTTTTGTTAAATCATATTCATCTTTAAATTTCTCTTCCATTGGACACATTCCTGTTTTACTATTATTTATAATATAATCTACTCTATTTTTATATTCATATTTAATATTATTTTTTTCCAAAATTGATATTGCAAATTCACTTATTGTATTAGCATAAATCAATTTTACACCTGCTACTGTAAATAAACTTGCTGCAACTTTTCCTATTACTTTATCTGCAATTATTGCACCATTTAAAGCATTATTATTTTCTTTTAATATTGATACAATATCTTGTACCCTTTTATTATAATATTCTTTTATCTCTCCACTATTAAACATCACAATTAAACTTGCTTGTTTTTCATATAATCTTTGTTTTACAATTTCTAAATTAGTCATTTTTCCTTATCCTTATTTCTAATCAATTTTATTAACATTAAATCCAGCTTCTTGTATAACATGTATAATTTCGTTATTATCTATTTCTTTATTTATATTTATTACTGCATTCTTGTTTTCTAAATCAACTTTTACACTTATAACACCTTCTATTTGTCCTAATATTTTTTCAACTGTCATTTTACAATGATTGCATTGCATTCCATCAATATATATTGTTTTATTCATATTGTTCACCTCTTTCTTTTTTTCATATATATATTTATCCTTATCTTCTTTTACTTTAAATTCTCTAAGCCTTAATGCATTTGTTACAACACAAACTGAACTAAAGCTCATAGCTAATGCACCTAGCATTGGATTTAATTTTAATCCTAAAGGAATATAAAATACACCTGCTGCAATTGGTATTCCTATTGTATTATAGAAAAATGCCCAAAATAAATTCATTTTAATATTTTGTATAACCGCTTTACTTAACTTAATAGCATAGTTAACATCTAATAAACTATTTTTTACTAATACAACATCTGCTGATTCTATAGCAATATCTGTTCCAGAACCAATCGCTAATCCAACATCTGCTCTAACTAATGCAGGTGAATCATTTATACCATCACCAACAAATGCAACTTTTTTCCCTTGTTTTTGTAAATTGAAAATTACATTTTCTTTATCTTGTGGCATAACTTCTGCAATAACTTTTTCAATACACAATTTATCTGAAATTGCTTGTGCCACAATTTTATTATCTCCAGTAAGCAGTATAACTTCTATATTATTTTCTTTTAATTTTTTAATAGCCTCATAACTAGTTTCTTTTATTGTATCTGCTACACCAATTATACCAATTATATCATTTTCTTTAGCAATATATATAACTGTTTTTCCTTGTTTTAATAATTCTTCACTTTGAATAGCCACTTTAGCTATATTAATGTTATTCTCTTTCATAAAAGAAATATTTCCACCATAGTAAATTTTTTCGTTAATAATTCCTTTTACGCCTCTACCAGAAACAGAAATAAAATTTTTAATATCTAATAACTCTATATTTTTTTGTTTCACTTTTTCCATAATTGCTTCTGCTAAAGGATGCTCTGAACTTTTTTCTAAACTTCCTGCTATACTTAACAATTCTTTTTCATCTATTTGTGTCAATATATCTGTAACAACAGGTTTACCCTCTGTAATTGTTCCAGTTTTATCTAAAACCACTGTATCTACTGAATGTAATAACTCAAGGCTCTCTGCAGATTTAAATAATACTCCATTTTCTGCACCTTTGCCTGTTCCAACCATTATGGCAACTGGTGTAGCAAGGCCTAATGCACATGGACATGAAATAACTAATACTGCAATTCCTATACTTAATGCAAATTCAAAACTTTGCCCCATAATTATCCAAAATATTGTTGCAAGAATTGCAATAGTAATAACACAAGGAACAAATATACCACTAACTTTATCTGCTAACCTAGATATTGGTGCTTTTGAATTACTTGCCTCTTCAACTAATTTAATTATTTGAGATAAAGTTGTATTATTTCCTACTTTTATTGCTTTCATTTTAAAATAACCATTTTTATTAATTGTGCCTGAAAGAACTTTATCTCCTATTACTTTTTCTACTGGAATACTTTCACCTGTTATACTAGATTCATCAATAGCTGAACCTCCTTCAACTATTATTCCATCTACTCCTATACTTGCACCAGGTTTTATAATTATAATATCTCCTTCAACTATTTCTTCTAAATTAATCTCTACTTCTTCTCCATCTCTTAAAACTATAGCTGTTTTAGGTGCTAAATTAATTAATTTACTAATTGCTTCACTAGTTTTTCCTTTAGATTTAGTTTCCAAATATTTACCAAGTGTTATTAATGTAAGTATTGTACCAGCTGATTCAAAATATATATTTTTAGAATAGTTTTCTACAATCTCTAAGTTATTATGTCCTAATCCATAACCAATCATATATATTGAAAAAATACCATATATAATTGATGAAAAGCTACCAATAGCAATTAATGAATCCATATTTGGAGATTTCTTAAATAATCTTTTAAAACCAACTATAAAATAATTTCTATTAATATATACAATAGGAAGTAATATTAATAATTGAGTAAAAGCAAAAGCAAGTGCATTTTCTGTTCCATCAAATATATTTTTTATAAATAGCGGGACTGGCAAACCAATTAAACTATTTAACATTCCATGCATCGCTATATACATAAGTGGTATTAAAAAACATATTGATATTATTAATCTTTTTTTCATTTTTTTAATATTATCACTATTATCTACTGTTTTAAAATTGTTTTCATTTTTTTCATGTGATATATTTATACCATATCCAGCTTCCTGTACAGCCATTATAATCTCTTTTTCATCTAAAATATTTTCATCATATTCAACTATCATATTATTAGATAATAGATTAACATTTACTTTAATTACTCCATTTAATTTATGAACAGCTCTATCCACATGTGAAGAACAACTACTACACGTCATTCCTTTAATATCAAATTTTTGTTTTTTCATTTATTAAAATTTCCTCCTTCTTTTTTCTTTAGAAAAGCACTTAATGCATTTAATTCATATTCAAATTCATATCTTGTAAATGTTGTATTTTTCTTATTTTGATTATATCCAACATTTATCCATTTATCTGTTTCACCTATTGGAATATTTTCTCCTTCTTTTATTAATTCACCTTCACAATATATATTATCTCCATCAATTACTAATTCTTTTTGATTAAATACAAAATTTTGTTTAAATTTTCTATATTCTTTTAATTCTTTTTTATTTTACTTCTTATTTAATACTTCCTTTATTTAATATTTTTCATGTAAATTCTATCACAAAAATATCTTTTTGTACAATAAAAAAATATATAAATGTATAATAGTTTTATTATACTATTATACCTTTTATATCATTATTTAATTATTTTTATAAATTTATTTTTTCCAAATTGAACAACAATTTCTTTAGATAAATCTATTAATTCATTTATATCTTCTTTTACAATTGAATTTATTTTTACTCCTCTACCAGTTATCATCCTTCTAGCTTCACTTTTTGAACTAGCAAAACTAATTTTAACTAATAAGTCACAAATATTCATGTTATCTTCTAATATTTCAATTTCTTTAATATTTTCTGGAATTCCACCTTTTGCAATTTTATCATATCTTTGCTTAACAACTTCAAAATCTTCTTCTTTATCATACATTTTTAATAATTCTTTTGCAAATTTAAAATGTGCTTCAATAATATCTCCATTCATTATATTATCTATTTCATTTTGCGGAATATCTGTTGCTAATTCGAAATATTGTTTTAAAACACTATCTGGTATTTTCATACTTTTTTCGAATTTTTCAAATGGTGTATCTGTTAACCCAATATAGTTATCCAATGATTTACTCATTTTCTCTTTTCCATCTAATCCAACAAGTAATGGAAATGTCATTACTACTTGACTATCCTCACCATAATCTTTTTGAAGTTCTCTTCCTACTAATAGATTAAATGTTTGGTCTGTTCCACCTATCTCTATATCTGCATTTAAAGCAACAGAATCATAACCTTGCATTAAAGGATATAATAATTCATGCATACTTAAAGGTAAGTTATTTTCAAACCTATTTTTAAAATCATCTCTTTCTAATATTCTAGCAACTGTGTATTTACTAGCAAGTTTAATAATATCCTCAAAATTCATTTTAGATAACCATTCAGAATTGAATACTATTTTAGTTTTATTAACATCTAATATTTTAGTTACTTGTTGCATGTATGTTTCAGCAGATTTTCTAGTTTCTTCATAAGTTAAAGCTGGTCTTGTTTTACTTTTACCTGATGGGTCACCTATCATTGCAGTAAAATCTCCAATAACAAATACTATCTGATGACCCATATCTTGAAATTGTTTTAATATTCTTAATGGAACACTATGTCCAATATGCAAATCTGGTCTACTAGGATCTGCACCAAATTTAATTATTAATTTTTTACCACTATTTAATTTCTCATCTAATTCTTTTTCTGAAAAAATTTGAACTGCTTTTCTTTTAATTATTTCTAAATTTTCCATAAAATTCACTCCTTTTTGATTTATTGATTGCTATAGAAATAGCAATATAATTTTTTAATACACTAATATAATAATAGCCATCTTCCATGGCAATCACCTCCAATCAAAAAAGGTCAACTCATCCATTAAAGGACGAATTGACCGTGATACCACCTTTATTCACAATATATATACTATTGCCTCATTATAGCTTATTCGTAGCTACACGTTAGTTACTATAAGAAGTGTAATTCAAATATTATCCCTGATAATTTCCACCAACCATTATCTCTCTATAAGCTACAATAATATTTTACTAATTTTCTTTTTAAAACATAACTAAATTAACATGTATATATTTTAACATTACTTAATTTGTTTTGTCAAATTATTTTAAATTTAATACGTATATTATCTGTTTAAGAAATATTTTGAAATTTTTCTAAATTTTACAAATAATACAATTTAATATAAAGTATATTTTATATTTTTATGCAAAAAATATAATTGTACAATAGTTTTTAGGAGGTAAAAATGAAAACTAAAAAAATTATTTTAACAATTTTATCTCTAGTTATTCTTACTCTTTCTGCTTGTGTTTATGCAACAAATGCTAATACACAAAATACAACAGATGTTGGTAATGGTTTAAGAAATGCTGGAAGTGCAATAGGTAATGGTGTTACTAATGCAGTTGAAAATATAGGTGAAGGTATTGGTAATTTAGGTGAAGGTGCTATTAATGCAACTGAAGACGCTGTAAATGGTGTTAGAAATGGTATTAATAATATGACTGATGATATGAATAATACTATGGATAACAATACTAATAATAACAGAAATTCTAATACTACTAATACAACTGAAACAAATAGAAACAGTGACATGACAAATAATAATACAAGTACTACAAATAATAACAATTATACTGCAACAACTGTTGCATATAATGATACTGTTAATGTATTTGGTATGAATGTATCTAGAACAGGCTTTATATTATTTGTAATTGCTTTAGCTTCAATAGCTGTTGCTACATTAATTTTTTCTTATGTTGCACAAGAAGATGAAAACTATAGAGATAACTCATAATTTAACTTTAAATAGAAAAAATCAGAGACATTTTTTATATCTCTGATTTTTGTATATACAAATTTTTAATTTAATATTTCCATTTCAGTAGCAAGTTTTTGTTCATATGCTTTTTGAATTTTATCTGAAATGATTTCTTCTAATTCTTCTTTACCTTGATTATTAGTTAATACTAATTCACTAAGTAAAATTTGTTTAGCATTCCCTAACATTTTTTTCTCACCTGTAGATAAGCCTTTTTCTTTTTGTTTAAATGATAAACTTCTAACAACATCAGCTATTTCTACTAAATCACCTGTTTTCATTTTATCCATGTTATCTCTATATCTTTTGCTCCAACTAACTTTTTCATCTTCTGCACTCATATCAAATACTTTAAATACTTCATCAACAACTGATTTATCTGAAATATCTCTTACTCCAATATTTTCTGCATTTTCAGTTGGTACCATAACTTTTACATCACCTATTGGCATTTTCATTATGTAATATTTTTTGCTTTCTCCTAATATGTCTTTTTCTTCGATTGATTCAATTGTTCCAGCTCCATGTAATGGATAGAATATATTATCTCCTACTTTAAACATTTCTCTCATCTACCTTTCTTTATGTCATTAATATATATATATTAAAAAGAATACATCCAAAATAAAATATATTCTCTTAATCTCACGCTAATATTATACCACAAATTTTATGGAAATGAAAGTAATTTTCAAAATTAATTTAGAAAAATTTTTTATATGTAAATTGAAAATAAAGATTAGATAATAAAATTTCTAATCTTTACTTAATCCTTTATTTCCCTATAAATAACTGTACTATAATATACCCATATTGCTCACTTTGAACAATCCCTATGCCAGTATAATTATATCCATTACTTAATATATTATTTTTGTGAGACTCTGAATTCATCCAAGCTTCTACAGCACCTTCTATATTCTTATATCCAGCAATATTTTCACCAGCAGTCTTATATATTATTTCTGCATTTTTCATCATTTCAAATGGATCTCCTAGACTTGGGGAAATATGGTCAAAATAATTATTATCTATCATATCTTGTGCTTTCTTTTTAGCTAATTCACTTAAATTATTATCTAATTCTAGTTCTTTTAAATCATTATCTACTCTATATTTATTAATTAAATCCAAAACAGTTTTATTTAATTCATATTCTTCACTATTTATTATATAATTAACATTACATAAGCCAATTATATCTTGACTTGTTTGAACTATATACCAGTCATTCATTTTTCCTATAACTCTAATTGTTTCACCATAACTTAAACTACCTACAACTGGATAATTAGTTCCTGGCCCTTGTCTAAGATTTAATAACTCTGTATTTACTATCCCATTAAATTTAACTTCTTCTATATCTTCCATACTATATATTACAAAAGATAAACTTAATAATATACCACAAATTATTACACTTAAACATATTTTTCTTTTTATTCCTTTTAATCTAAACATCTTTACACCAACCTTTATTTAATTATATCTAATGGATTAATATATTCGTCATTATACATAATTTCCAAATGAAGATGTGTATCATCTTTTATTTCAAATAAAGCTGTATCACCAACACCAGAAATTACTTGTCCCTTTTCTACTGTTTTCCCTTCATGTACCATATCCAATGTAGATAAATTACAATAAATAGATTTATATCCTTGACCATGGTCAATTATTATTGTATAACCATATCTTGGGTCTTGTTTTACACCTATTACAATACCCGCTTCAATTGCTTTTACAGGAATTGCTTTTTCTGCTTTTATATCAATTCCAGTATGATTAACCCATTCTTCTAAAGTATTTGAATATATTAATGTATCATCTGAAAAATTTTTTGCTATTTGTCCATCTAATGGCATAATAAATTCTAATTTTCTATTTTCTTCCTTCTCCTTTTCTTCATTTGTTACAATATTCTCTTCTTTTATTTCCTCTGTATAATTTTTTTCATTGCTTGTATTGGACTTTTGTGAATGTGTTATTTTATTATCTTCTTTCTCTGTTTTCTCATTTTTATTTTCTTTAACTGGTATTGTATTAGTTTCTGTTGTTCCAATATTTTCTTCTTCATTTGTATATGATATATCCACATTTGGTACTATCTGTGAATTATTAGTTGTTCCAACAGTTATTCCTATTGTAACACCACTAATTACTAATACTCCAACAACAACCCATATATATAGTTTATTATCTTCATATAATTCTACTAACCAATTTCTCTTTTTCCTTTTTCTCATAATTTATCCCTCCATAATCAATATATATTTATTGTTAACAATTATGGTAATATTATACATATATTAACTATGTTTATTTAATTTTTTATAATGAAGTAATTTCTACATTTGTATAATAATGTGATATTATTTCAAAACATTTCTTTCCACTAAGCGCCAATGCGTTAGCTCCATTTTGACTCATACCAACTCCATGTCCATATCCTGTTACTGAAAAATATACTTTATTTCCGTCTAATTTAATTTCAAAATTAGTAGACTTTAAAGAAAACATTGTTCTAACATCTACTCCAGATAATTCTATATTACCTATTTTTATTCTTAATATTCTATTACTATCACTTTTCTCTAATATTTCTATACAATTATTATTATTAAAATCAATTTCAAAATTAGAATATTTTTTCTTTATAATCTCTGTAAATTCTTGATATGAATATTGAGCATTTGAAGAATAACTCGAAAAATTATTTTCACCCATTGTTTCAACGCTTTTTAAATAATCTATTGGCTCACCACTCCATACAAGTTCTACATTTTCAGTTTTACCACCGCTATTAGCATGAAAAAAAGCTTTTATTGGTTGTCCATTATATGTAATTATCTGTTTTCTTGTAGTATTTACCGCTTCTTCTATTTTATTCCATAATTCAATTTCATTACTCCCCGCTTGTTCCCACTTTTTCATTCTCTCTACTTTTGATATATATGCTTGACAATCATTTATATCACTGCAAATATCACTATTAGGATGATTACTATTACCAAATTGTCTATTAGAAATAATCTTATCTATTGTATATGTTCTTGCCACAATTGCTTGTGCTTTTAATGCTTCTATTTCATATGAAGCTGGCATTTCTGCAGCAACTACGCCTTTTATATATTCCTCTAAATCCATTGTAATAGTTTCATTAGTATCAGCTAAATAAACATTAACTAAAATATTTTCCCCTTCATATTCTAATACTTCTTTATACTCTATATTAGATAATTTAGTAGCTTGTCCATTACTTGATACATATATAATATTTGCTAATATTACAATTAATATAAATATACTTATGTATATTAAAAAAATTTTTCTTAATCTAATCATATTAATCATATATTCATAATGCATTTTTTTAGAACAAAAAAAATAATAGGATATGAAATTTTCTTATTATTCATATCTTATTATTTTATATCATTTAATACTATCCATCCATTTGTATATTTTGGTCCAGCTTTAAATCATCCATAAATTCTCCCTCTTCTCCCTTTATTTATTTTCTTCATAAAGTTCACTATTTACTTATTTTTGTTTTAACTTAATTATTGATAAAATTATTAACACTGCACCTATAATATATGTTGGCCAAAATAAGAAAGATAATATAAGAATTGAATCCAAAAAAGCTGATATTCCATGAGAAGTACTAAATAAAAAAGTAAAACCTGTAAACATACTAATTATACTTATTCCTATTATTATTACAAATGGTAATGTCCCAATAAATAATAATATTTTCCATTTTTTATTCTTATTTGTTTTATTTTCATTGCCTATGTTATCTGTTTGTACTATTTCCTTTTTTTCATCTACTTTAGAATTATATTTATCATTTGCTTTTATATATAATCCTAAAAATAATAATACTAATGCAACAATATCTATAAATCCAAAATTTAATATTCCTTCTGTAAAAGTATTGGCAATTAATGATATTAAATCATCTGAATATTTAACAGAAAAATCTATTGTAGTAATAGCAATAAAAATATATAAAATAATACTTGTAATAATTAATATTTTTTTAATTAAACTTTTATTCATCTCTTATTGTCCTTTCTTTTAATTATTTATTAAACCTTTTATTAACTTCTTTCTTGTATCTTTTGCAATTCCATTTCTGTTGCTTCTTTTATTTCCCCAAGTTTTAACTCTTTTGGCAAATATAAATTGCCCATACAAATTCTATTAAGTTCAATAACTTTAGCACCATAACATCCAAACATTCTTTTTATTTGGTGATATCTTCCCTCAGTAATAGTTACTTTTGCAGTATATTTACCTGTTATTTCTAACTCTGCTGACTTACATTCTCCATCATTTAATTTAACCCCTTGTTTAAATCCTTCTACTATATCTAATGTTACAGGAATATCTAAAGTTACTTCATATTCTTTTTTTACATGTTTACGTGGTGATAATATATTATGTGCAAATTCTCCATCATCTGTTATTAACATAAGCCCTGTTGTATCCTTATCTAATCTTCCTGCTGGAAATAAATTTCTATTTTTATATTCCTCTGGAACTAAATCTAATACTGTTTTTTGAGATTTATCTTCTGTGCTTGAAACATATCCTTTTGGTTTATTTAAAAGCAAATATATATGTTTTCTTATCTCTATTTCTTTTCCATTTATTTTTAAAGATATATTATTTTCGTCATATTTGTTTTCTGTTTTTTTAACTTGCTCACCATTTACATATACCATTCCTTGAGAAATTAATTTTTTCGTTTCTTTTCTTGTATAATATGTTTGTTTGGATATTATCTTATCTATTCTTTCCATATTAAATTGTTTTCCTCCTATAAATTACCATAATTATTATATCATATTCCTTTTAGGTATTATAATATTAGTTAATTATTTTATTTTCTCTAACTATTTTATATATTATATCATAAATACTTGTAAATTATTAATTATAACGAAAAAAGACTATTTTATAGTCTTTTTCAGGGTATCTTAGATATCTTTATACAATTTTCTTTTCTCTTTAATTCTCGAAATTTCTTTATTTTATTGCTTACTTTCCACAGCATTGTTTATATTTCTTACCACTTCCACAAGGACATGGTTCATTTCTACCAACTTCTTTTTTCTTTTTAACTGGTTCTTTTGTAACAGTATTATCTCCACCACTTGTTCCAGTAATTACTACATTAGATTTCATTTGAATATCATTTTGAAGTTTAATTCTATTCATTAAAGAAACTGTATCTTCTTTAATTGCATGGTTCATTTCTTCAAACATATCTGCACCTTCTTGTGCATATTCATATATTGGATCTCTTTGAGCATAGCCTCTTAAACCAATACCATTTTTTAATTGATCCATATCATCAATATGTGCCATCCATTTTTCATCAACTGTTTGAAGTAAGATAAGTCTTTCAACAGCTCTCATTTTTTCTTCACCAACAATTTGTTCTTTTTCAGCATATTTATTATTTGCAATTTCTTTGATTTTTTCTATCATTTCATTAGAATTTTTAACATCAATATTATATTGTTCTAAATCTTCATTAATTAAATATTTCATTTTTGCATAAAGTAATTCTAGATTCCAATTATCTTTTGCTTCTTGGCAATACATTTCTACATATTCTTCTATTAAAGAATCTCTCATCTTAATTATTGTATCTTTCATGTTTTCACCATCAAGAACTTTTCTTCTTTGTTCATACATGATTTTTCTTTGCTGATTCATAACATCATCAAATCTTAAAACATTCTTTCTTTGAGAGAAATGTCTACCTTCAATTGTTTTTTGAGCAGTTTCAATTGTTCCAGATAAAAGATTATGTTCAATTGGCATATCTTCTGGTATTTGCATTGCATTATATATAGCTGTCATCCTTTGTGGTCCAAATAATTTCATTAAATCATCTTCTAATGATATAAAGAAACGAGTTTCACCTGGGTCCCCTTGTCTACCACTACGACCTCTTAATTGGTTATCTATTCTTCTTGATTCATGCCTTTCAGTACCAATTATTTTTAATCCACCTGCTTCAATTACTTTTTGTCTTTCATCAGATATTTCATTTTCATATTTTTCTTTTAAATTTCTAAATTCTTTTCTAGCACTTAATATTTCTTCATTATCTGTTTCATTATATGCTGTGGCAGCTTCTATTATTTCTGGATCATAACCTTGTTTTTTCATATCTATCTTAGCTAAATATTCACTATTACCACCAAGCATTATATCAGTACCACGACCTGCCATATTAGTAGCAATAGTAACTGCTCCTAATTTACCAGCTTGCGCAATAATTTCCGCTTCTTTCTCATGATATTTAGCATTTAATACTTCATGTTTAATTCCTTCTTTTTTTAATAGCTTACTTAATTCTTCAGATTTTTCAATTGTAACTGTACCGACTAAAACTGGTTGGCCTTTTTCATGACTTTGTTTAACTTCATTTACAATTGCAGTAAATTTACCTCTTTCATTTTTATATACTTGGTCATTTAAATCTTTTCTTGAAATTGGTTTGTTTGTAGGAATTGATACAACATCTAAATTATATGTATATCTAAATTCTTTTTCTTCTGTCATAGCAGTACCAGTCATACCAGCTATTTTGTTATATAATCTAAAGTAGTTTTGGAATGTAATAGTTGCTAATGTTTTACTTTCATTTGCTACTTTAACATTTTCTTTTGCTTCAATAGCTTGATGAAGTCCTTCATTATATCTTCTTCCTATCATTATTCTTCCTGTAAATTCATCAACTATTAATACTTCACCATCTTTAACAACATAATCTATATCTCTTTTCATAATTCCATTAGCTCTAATTGCTTGGTTAATATGGTGTAATAATGTTGTATTTTCAATATCTGAAATATCTGCAACATTAAAATATTTTTCAGCCTTTTTTATACCATTTTCAGTTAAAGTAGCTGATTTAGCTTTTAAGTCTATTATATAATCATATTGTTTATCCTCTTCTGTTTCTTCTTGTTTATCATCTGATTCTACTATTGTTTTAGCTCTTAATCCTTTTGCAAAATGATCTGCAACTTTATATAATTCAGAAGATTTCTCCCCTTGTCCAGATATAATAAGAGGTGTTCTTGCTTCATCAATTAAAATACTATCTATTTCATCAACAATAGCAAAATTTAATTCTCTTTGTACCATATCTTTTTTATTAATAACCATATTATCTCTTAGGTAATCAAAACCATATTCGTTATTAGTTCCATATGTAATATCTGAGTTATATGCTTGTTGTTTTTCCTCTCTTTCCATCCCACTAATAATTAACCCAACACTTAAACCTAAGAAATTATATAATTTTCCCATCCATTCACTATCTCTTTTTGCTAAGTAATCATTTACTGTTACAACATGTACACCTTTTCCTGTTAGTGCATTTAAATACACTGGAAGTGTTGCAACTAATGTTTTTCCTTCACCTGTTTTCATTTCTGCAATTCTTCCTTGGTGAAGAATTATACCACCTATTAATTGAACATCAAAATGTCTCATCCCTAAAACTCTTTTTGATGCTTCTCTACAAACAGCAAATGCTGGAATTAAAATATCATCTACTGTTTCCCCATTAGCTAATCTTTCTTTAAATTCATTTGTTTTATTTGATAATTCTTTATCTGATAATTTTTCCATTTCTGGTTCTAAGTCATTTATTTTATCTACCATCCATGTTATTCTTTTTACTTCTTTTTCACTGTATGATTTAAATATCTTACTAAAAATTGACATTAATATTTCCCCTTTCTTGCATGAAGTTATTTTATCATGAATGTTAGGAGTTATCAACTAAAAAGATAAATTTTTCACATAAAAATAGGAATGATTTTAAATCACTCCTATTTTTATGTTTATATTAATTTTATATTGCTGGCATATAAGTCATAATAAGCATTAAAACAGTAAATATTAAATTTTCAACACTATCCATTTGTGCATCAGCTGGTAATTTATATGCTGTTTTTGAATAATTAGTTTCAGTTCCTATAAAAATTGATGATGTTACATCATTTTCTTCTGCTTCAATTTTAAAATCAACTGTTTTGATATAACCATTATCATCTAAAAGTATAATTAAGTTAATTTCACCTTTGTTAGTTGTTAAATCCATATATTGTGCTAACTGGCTATAACTAATCTTCCATGAAATACCATGTTCATTTACATTACCTTGTGATAATAACATAATCATTACATCTATTGCATGTTTTGTCTCTTCATATGTAGTTAAAGTTACTTCTATATCTTCTTGATTCATACTGCTAACAACAGCTTCAATGATTTCTTCTGAAGTTATATTAGTTACATTATTCTCAACTTGTGATAAATCCATTTCAAAGAATACTTTTGAAACTTGCTCAGCAGTTTCTTCTGATAACTCAGGGCTGAAAGGATTTGTTAAAAAGTTAAGATATAATTTTTCTTTATTATTAATAACTTTAAGATTAATATCATTTGAAAATATTTGATCCTCTATACCTTCTAATTTTATTCTTAAATCTGTTACTGTATAATCATCACTTGATTTTACCATACTTGCAAATTTTATTATATTACCACATTTTAAAACAAATTGATCTATTCCATACTTAGCTATTGTTTCTGGGTTAACTATTATTGCTGTTCTAGTATCATTATCCCAACCAACTAAACAATCAAATGATTCAGATACAAATCTTAAAGGAATTAATGTTCTTCCTTCAACAATATATGCAGGTGAATCTAGTATAACTTTTTGTACTGCATCTATTCCATTATTCATCATTATATATGCTTCTTCACTACCTATTGTTAGTACTACTGTTTTATCTCCTTTTGTTGCTGTTACTGTTCTAGTGTCATTATCCCATTCAATTTCTGCACCAATCGCTTCAAATATTTTTCTAAGTGGTACCATTGTTCTACTATTTGTTAATTCAGGATTAACTACATTACCATTTTCATCAGTAAAATCCATATATCCATCATTAAATAATACATTTACATCATTTGCTGCAAATGTAGATACTGTAAATACCATCAAAAACATACAGATCATAATTAAGATTTTCTTCATTTGAATCATCTCCCTCTATATTAATTATATCATAATTAATATTTTAGTCAATTCTAATATCGAGATTTAATTTGGGTTATACCATTATTTGCAAATACCTAAAAAATATGTTATACTCTTAAAGCTTAATTTAATAGTAAAAAAATCATAAAAAAATTTTTTTAGGAGGAAAAAAGAATGCATATTGATTATTATTGTTTTCCAACAAAAACTGGTGATATCTCTGTTTATATGGATACAGACCAGTATACAAATCATAGGGAATTTATTCATTACCAATATGCTAAAGAAGATGTTTTATTAGCAATAGAAAAAAGTAAATTACTACTTTTTGATTTGCGGAATAATACATTTATTGATGAAAAAGGTAATGAAGTAGACATCTCTGGAAAAGTAATTTTCCCACGTAGTACAATTCAAGAAGCAGATATTCTTATGGAATACCTTGAAAAAACAGATGCAAAACCTATCACTGCAAGAAAAGATTATGAAATTATTGAAAATTGGTTTCATACTATTAAAACAAAACGCGAATTTAGAATTACAACACTCGGAGAATTAAATGAAAACTTGGACAAATATGAAAAAATATATGGTAAAAGTATGTTTATAAAAACTATACAAAAAGGTATCTCTGGTGTCCATATTATCTTTGATGTAAATTTTGATAATAAAGATGGTTCTAAAACAGCTAAAAAAGTGTTGCTTGATTCTACATTTCATAATTTTCATTTGGCGCATTATAGCGGTGATACTCCAATATTAATTTATCCTGCTGTTTCTATACTAAAAGACACATATGGCAGAAGAGAATGGAGAGCATTTGTTGTAAATAATGAATTGCTCTGTTTGTCTAGATTTTCTGATAATGTTGTTCCTATTGAAGATTATATATACGAAAAAGTTAAAGACAAAATAAAAGAATGTGAAGGAAAAATTCCATCATCTTATGTAGTTGATTTTTTTGAATATACAGACGAAAATAATGAAACTATATTTGATATTGTTGAATTTAATCCAATTATTGCAAGTGGTGTTTTTCAAAATAATGATTTGGTTTTTTAAAAATAATTTACAGTTAACAAAAAGGAAGAATTTTTTTCTTCCTTTTTTGTATATAATTATTTTATACATTTTTATCTATTCTATATACACAAATTAAGGCACAAATTATGCACTAACGTTTTAATTGCAATTAACATAATATTATGCTATAATGTTGATAGTTTAATTTATTTTATTAAAATTTTAAATTTTTTAAGATTTGGAGGTCAAAAATATGAATTACCAAAAAATAATAACAGACTACATTGCTATGCAAAAAAGGAGCCTTGGCTTTATATCTCAAAGTACTTGGCAGGAAGAAAAAGATTACATTAATGAACACTTAAATGCTCTTTGTTTTTGTTTTCAAAAGAAGTTCTCTGAAGAAGAAACTGAAAAATTCATGAACGTATTAAATAAAGTAAATGAATTTACTCCGTTTACTTATAAAGAGTTAATTGGACCAATTAACAAATGGACATTTAAAGAAGCAGAAGATTATTTAAGTTTTTTTTAACTTGAAAGGATGTATTTTTATGAATTACAATAAGTTGGTAGAAAAGTATATTAAACATTTGAAACATAAAACCGGTTATGTAATGGCAAAAACATCTGAAGAAAAGCAGAAATTTCTTAATGAAGGATTAAATGCACTATACATTGTACTACAAGAAGTACCTTCTATAGTAGATTCCGAAGGTTTAGAAGAAACACTTACTAATTTTGGTTACACTAAATTAGAGGGTATTTCGATATACAAAAGACGAAGTGCACAACAGTTTTTATCTTTAAATACAGGTATGCTTAATTAAGCATACCTGTTTATTTTTATAAGTTTTTATTATTTCTTAAATAAATCCGAATGAGAACCTGTTCTAGTAAGTGTTAAAGTCAATTTATTATCTTCAATAATATAAATAAAAGCCAATCAGGTTAAATATGACATTCCTTAAATCTGTTTATAATTTCCTGTTAAATAATGTTCATTATATTTTTTAGGCAACATTTTTTCTTCTACTAACAATTTAATAACTTCTTTTAATTTATTACTATCATATCCCCTTTTTTGAATTAATTTATAATCCTTTTTAAATTGATTTGTATATCTAACTTATAGCACTAATTATCCAACTCCTCAAACATTTCATCTACAGTATCAAAAGTTTTACTTAACTTTCTACCATTTTCTGTGTCTTTAATTGCTTGTATAGTTTCTTTATTAAATCTAGGCTTTCTAATTTCAAATGGAATACCATCATTTAATATCACTTGGTTTAAGAATACATTAATGGCTTCTGTAATAGATAAGCCTAGTTCATTTAATGTTTCTTCTGCTCTCTTTTTTACACTTGGTTCTACTCTTATATGCAAAGTATCTGTTTTAGCCATAATATATCACCTCCTATACTTATTATATGTATTGTATCACATTTGATACACATTTTTAATACAAATGTTATATTTTGCTAAATTTTATAATCTTTAACATAAATAATCTTTTTATTTAATATATATTATATTAGGTGATATTATGTTTTTAGTTTTTCATAAAAATAAAATTGTAAGTATTATATTGTTAATAATTCTATCTGTTACAAGTATTTTTATTTTTTCAAATAAAGATATTCAAACAAGTGCTACTGCAAAAAAACAGCTACCAATTTATATGGTAGATACACAAGAAAAAAAAGTCGCATTGACACTAAATTGTGCTTGGGCAAATGATGATATATCTAGTATATTAGATACTTTAGATAAATATAATGTTAAATTAACTTTTTTTGTTGTTGGTGACTGGGTAGATAAATATCCTGAATCAGTTAAACAAATTTATTCAGCAGGACATGAAATAGCTAATCATTCAAATACACATCCACATGTAAATAAATTAAGTTATGAGCAAAATATTAATGAAATTAATTCATGTAGTAATAAAGTAAAAAACATTACCGGTAAACCTACAACACTATATAGAGGGCCATATGGAGAATATAACAATACTGTAATTGAAGCTGCAAATTCTACTAATCATCAAGCTATACAATGGAATATTGATACATTAGATTACAAGGGATTAACAAAAGAAGAAATGTATAATAGAATTGAAAAAAACTTGTGTCCTGGTAGTATAATATTAATGCATAGTGGAGCTGAAAATACAGCTAATGCCTTACCATATATTATAGAAAAATTAATAGAAAAAAAAAATGAAATTGTTACTGTTTCAGATTTAATATATACAGATAATTTTTATATAGATATACAAGGAAAGCAAAAGCTATTTAATTAACACAAATTACTAAAATCATCCTCATATAAAAAAATAAATAAATTAAAAACACTTTTTTCAAAAAATCCCAACCGCCCACCCCAGACATATATAAAGATACGAATTTTCTTCGTATCTTCTATTTGCCTTATTTAATGCTGTTTCTGGTTAAACCTTTAGCAATTTATATTACCTTCTACTTTTTTAAGCTGCTTGAATTTTCATATATGAAATTATCTAACTAGCATCTTTTCCATATACATATATGAATTTACCACCTCTTACCATTACTACATCCTTTTTATGTAATTCCTTTACTGTTCTTATTATATTTATTATTCCCATTATCTACTCCCCATCTAGCTCCCCAAAACAGTTTAGAGCTGACTAGGGCCACGCGGCTGAGGCGTCCGACGCTCCCCACGCACTTTCGTCCTATTTTAATTCCCAGGCTGTATCTAATGTATCTCCTCCAGCATTTTCATCTACTACTTGAACACTAGAGCTTAGAGTAACTACAGGGCGCAAACCAGCATATCGGCGGCCCTTGTTACCAACCGAAACGCACAAGTCGCTCCCCCTCACGTAGTCGCCGCCCACCTCGCGCACAAGGAAAACCGCATAGTCGTCGCAGAAATTCACATCAGCGCAAGACGAAGACAGCCAGTAGGTCTTATCTCTAAATATCATATCTTTTGCTTTTTCACTCGCTTCTGTACAATTTGTTTTACTATAGTTGTAAATTAACTCTAATTCTTCATAATTGTCTGGTAGACTTCCAGTAATACTTAAGCCTGTTTCTTCCATTGCATCTCTAAATGTAAAACCCCTTTCTTTTTTTACTTCCTCTCCTTTACTATTGAAGTAATATGTTACTGGTTCATACTTTAATACTTCATTTACATCTTCTACTTTTAGGTTCCTTCCTCCATATACTTCTTGGCATATTGTATTTAATGTTTCTGGCCCTTTTGTAAATCCTTCCTCTCCATATAGGTATATATTTTCTACTGGTTCTGCACTTACCAATGTTACTTTGCTTCCATCATTCTTTAGCACTCTCCATTTTATTTCTTCATTATATCCTATTACTTCTTCTCCTTCTTCATATTCATAAATATCCCAATAATCTCCATCTATATCGTTAAATATCCAATTTGTTGCTTCTGCTCCCATTTTTTCTGTTATATTATATGTCTTTCTTTCTCCTTCAGGAATAATATATTTTACATAGTCTCCTACTTCTAATAATGCTAGTATTGATGTTTTTCCTGCTCCTATTCCTAAGTCTGCTAACCATGTGCTATATGGGTCATCAGTTCTTGTTCCTAATACTATCTCTCCATTACTTATTGCTATTAAGTCTTTATATTCTTCTTTAAATTCGGGGATTATTTCTTTGATTTTTTCAAAATCTGTTTCATTATATAATCCACCTTCTCCATTTCCTGTTGCTAACTCTATTTGCTTTTCTGCATTCTTTACTGCTAGTATTTCTTGATATGTTCTTATATCACTTTTAAATACTGCTTCTTTTGCTCTGTCTATTATTCCACCTTCCATAAATGTAACAATTACTGCTGCTGTTAATATTATTAGCACAATTATTGTTACTATTAAAGCTACTAAGCTTATACCTAATGTTTTGTTACTTCTTAAATTTTTCATAATCTTTTTCCTCCTTTAAAAATAAATTTATTATACAATTTTATTGTATAACACTTTCAGTTTGACTTCAACTGTTTTGTTGTAGTTTTTATTTTTTATTTCTTTTTATCCCCCTTTCCTCAGTTCTTTATTTTATTATTGCAAAATATATTTTTTTAATTTTGGCAAAACAAAAGAACCTAAGAATACATTACGTTTTTTCGTAATATATTCTTAAGTTCTCTTGTAAAAATTGTCATGTCAATTAAAGATGTTTTTATCCTATAAACATCCCCCCCCCCTAGTATTTAGCACTTTATGGCACTTTACTTTGGTTTTATTTGACATTTTTCTCACCCCTTTTCTGCTTGTAATATATCATATGTAGTTTATCTTTTCAAGACTTTTTTCTCATTTATACGAATATATATTTTTTTAAATTTGCATAACTTTCCTATTATATATATAAACATCCAACGTGTCTAAACAAATTGGATGTTCTATTTATTATTTTTGTTCAATAACAATTTTATATTCTTTTTCATTAATTAAAAATTTAATTAGATTTGTTGCACTACCTGCTACAATAACATTATGTTCTTCTTCATTTGTAACAGTCATAGATGAAGGATACATTTGTTTATAATAATTTGTTATTTCGTCTTTTGTTTTTTTACATTCAACAGTTATTGTATGTATATCATGCTTTGTTTCTTGGCTTTTCTCTGTTTTATATTCTTTTATTTTTCCTGTTTCAATTAAAGTAATATTTTCATTTTTTAATATTGAAGGAATTGATATATTACTTCCTTCAACAGTTGTAATATTATATCCATCTTTTTGTTCTGATTTTATTTTATTTCCTAAAATAAAATCTCTTGCTCCAAATATATTAAATACAAATAATATAATTAGTAAAATTATTAATATAAATATTGTTAATTTCATTTTTTTAATTCTAATTTTTTTCTTTCTCATATTATCACCTATGAATACAATATCATAACATTAATTTAAATACAAGTTGTTTTTTTTATTTTATTAAAACTTTATTTTTTATCCAATTTAATATATCTTTATATACTTTTTCTTGGTTTATTTCATTTATCATCTCATGTCTACCATTTTTATATAATTTCATATTAACATTTTTTAGTCCAGCATTTATCATATCTGTATATACTTTTTCTACTCCCTCCCCATTATTTCCAACAGGATCTTTATCCCCTGACATTATAAATATTGGAAGTTTTTTAGGTATATTTTGAATTACCTTTTCACTATTAGCATATTTAATTAAATTAAGTAAATCTTTATATGCTGATACAGTAAAAGTAAAATCTGTTATTTCGTCTGCATTATATCTTTTTACTTCATTAATATCTCTACTTAACCAATCAAATTTAGTAGTATTATGTTTGATACTATGATTAAATACTAATTCTAATCCCATATCTGTTAATTTTTCACTTCTATATAATGGCCCTTTTTGTTTTATTAAAACATTACATAGTTTTATTCCTACATCTACAAATGGATTAGGTCCCATTGTTCCCGAAAGAATTACTCCATCTATTTCTTTTCCATATTCAGATAAATAATTTCTTGTAATAAAAGAACCCATTGAATGTCCAAATAATATTAGAGGCACATTAGGAAATTTTTCTTTAATTATTTTTGTCATACTATATAAATCTTTAATTAAACATTTATATCCAAATCTATCTGCAAAATAGCCTTTATGCTCATCTGAAATAATTGAACTTCCATGACCTAAATGATTATGAATTCCTACAATAAAACCATTTGAATTAAGCATTTTTATAAATGGTTCATATCTATCAATATGTTCACACATACCATGGGATATTTGAATTATTCCTTTAATGTTTTTTACTTGAGGAACAAAAATTTTCCCTTTTATTAGTGTCATATGATTACTACTATTAAAAATAATATCTTCCGTATTTACATTAACTTCTTTCATATTATCACCTTCTATACTTTAAGTATTTTTCCATTTTCAATCATATATATGTATGTTTCTTTAACTTTCTTTCCTGTTATTTTCTCTAAAGCTAATTTATAATATTCTAGTTGTTTTTTATATCTTTTTACTATAACTTCATCAGATACTATTTTATCTGTTTTATAATCTAATAAAACAATTTCATTATTTTCAACAAAACATAAATCTATTACACCTTGAACAAGTATACTTTCTTGAAGTTTATCCTTTGCTTCAATTTCTAATATTTGTTTTAGTTCATCAAGACTTAATTCAAGCATAAATGGTTCTTCTTTATATATTTTTTCTGCTTTTATTATTCTATCATATATATCTGAATTAATGAAATTAAATATCTTTTCAGGTTTTATTGCCTTATATTCTTCATTTGTTATTATTTTTTTCTGTAATAATATATTTAAAAATTCTTTTATTTCATTCAAAGTATATTTTTTTGTTAAATCTAATTTTTGAAAAATATAATGATAAAGTGTGCCTTTTTCCATCGCTGATAACCCTGTTTTTATTTCTTTCATAAAATCTGGAGTTATGTTAGTAAACATTAAGTTCTCTTCACTAATATCTTGCAATTGTTCTTTTCTTTTAATCTCACTAACAGATATTTTATATGGTACCTTTGTTAAATACTCATTTTCATATTTTCTATTTAATAATTTACTTATTTCTTCATACTTTTCTGTATTAATTTTTAATTTATTATCTTTTAAATAGTTTTCTATCTTTTCTTTTTCGTTTTCTTCTATAATCAATTCATTATTCATATTTATATCATTTTTATTAATTATATTAAAATCTATAAAATTTGTATCATACTTATTTGTAAACAAGCTATATGATATAATTTTCATATATGAATTAAGATTTTTTATAAAACTATATTTTGAATTATATATATCTTTATCTATATTTGTAGTTACACCAGTCAAAATAAGCTTTTCTCTAGCTCTAGTAAGTCCTACATAAAGTATTCTCATTTCTTCTGCTATTGTTTCATTTTTCACTTTATCTTGTATCACTTTTTTTAATATACTTGGATATCTAATTCTTTTTTCTAAATTAATTATTTCAAAACCTAAACCTAAATCTGAATGTAATAATATTTTTTCATTTAAATCCATCATATTAAATTTTTTATTAATATTTCCTAAAAATACAACTGGAAATTCTAATCCTTTAGATTTATGAATGCTCATAAGCCTTACAACATTATCCGCTTCTCCAATTATACTAGCACTACCTAAATCTTGTTTAGTTTCTTTTATTTTAAATATGAAATTTATAAAATTAAATAAACCTTTAAATGAAGAAGACTCAAATTGTTTAGCCCTATCTACAAGTAGCATTAAATTAGCTTTTTTATTTTCATAATCTTTGTATTTTCTCATATAATCTAGATATTTAGTATCTTCATATATTTGCCAAATAAGTTTACTAACACTTAAATAATTTGCTTTTTCTCTATAATAACATATCATATCTGTAAAAGCTCTTACTTTTTTACTTAACGTATCACTATTATATGCACTATTTTTTTGCATAGCTGTATAAAAATATCCTTTATTATCATATGAACGTATTTGAACAAGTTCATTATCATTAAAATTACCAAATGGTGATTTTAAAACTGTAAGAAGCGGGATATCTTGATATGGATTATCTATAACTTGAAGAAGTGCAAGTACATTTTGAACTTCATTTTCACCTAAATATCCTTCTGTATTATCTATATATATTGGTATCCCCTTTTTCTTAAAAACATCATCAAATACTTGCGCGGAGTTTTTTGTACTACGAAGTAAAATAACAATATCTCTATAATTAACAGCTCTATATCCATCTATTTTTTTATCATATACTTGAAATTTTTCATTAATTAACTCATCAATTTTATTTGCTATAAAACTCGCTTCATATTCAATATTTTCATAACTTTCTTCTATCTCGTCTATATCTTCTATCTCAGTATATTCTATAGTAGTATTTTCATCTTTTGCATTAATTATATCAATTTCAACTTTATTATTTTGATTAATCTCTTCATATTCAAAACCTACATTTAAATATTCATCTTTAGTATAATCTATTTCACCCATTTCTTTTGACATAATTTTTGAAAATATATAATTGGTAAAATCTAATACTTGATTTCTACTTCTAAAATTTTTATATAAATTAATTTTCTTATATTTAGAATCAATACTTTCATCTTTTAAACTATAAGTCATATATTTATTTAAAAATATCTCTGGTTTAGCTCCTCTAAATTTATATATACTTTGTTTAACATCACCAACCATAAATATATTAGGCTTATCTTCTTGTTGCCTAGATATAGTAGTTAAAATATATTCTTGAATATAGTTACTATCTTGATATTCATCAATTAATATTTCTTCAAATTTTTCCCTATATTCTTTTGCCACATCTGTTGGAATAATATTTCCATTTTCATCTTGTTTAGTTAAAATATTTAATGCATAATGTTCAAAATCATTAAAATCTAATATATTTTTTTCTTTCTTCCTTTTTGAAAAACGTTTATCAAATTCGATTACTAAATCAAATAAATATTTAATCTCATTTTCATTTTCTTTAATTTGATTTAATATTTCTTCATTTTTTACATTATATTCAATATCTTTAAAACCTGATTTAATATTATCCCAATATATTTTAATAAGCTCGCTTGTTTCTTTTTCAATACCTCTTGTAGCTGGCCTTCTTTCAAATTCAATAATATTTAATAAATCTACAATTTCATTCCATGATTTATCTTGAATATTTAATAATTTAGCCATAAGCTTTTTATTTGCTTCAAAAAAATCATATTGTTTATTTTTATCATCTAAATTACTAGTTAAATCTAGTAATTTATCATATTCATTTAAAAGACTTTTTACAGTTTGAATAATATTATTTATAATATATTTTCCATATGTTGTTTTTTCAAACTCAATATTTTCTGTCTCAAAAATACTTAATAATTCTTTAATTGTTTTTTCTGGAAATGGAGTATTTAATATATATTTGTGTATTTGAAGTATAATAGAAGAAAGTGAAATATCTTCTGCTTTTGTATCATACATTTCAAGCAAATTAATATATTTTTCATTTACTACTTCTTCACTATATAACTCCTCATACATTTCATCTAATATTTCATATTTCATTAATTGGTTATCTATTTCATTAGCTACTTTAAAATTAGGGTCTATGTCTATTTCATAATAGTAATTTCTTATTATATCTAAACAAAATGAATGTATTGTAGTTATACTAGCTTTATTTATATTAATAATTTGCTGTTGCAGACGTATATTAGATGGGTCTTTATCTAACATATCATATAACTTGTTTAATACTCTTTCTTTCATTTCAGTTGCAGCTGCATTTGTAAATGTAACTACTAATAGTTTCGTAATATCTATATTTTCATTTAATATTATTGATATTATTCTTTCTACTAATACTGCTGTTTTTCCACTACCTGCACCTGCTGATACTAATAAGTTACAATTTCTTGTATTTATAACATCTTCTTGTTCTTTAGTCCACTTCATATATTTCCTCCATTTTATACAAATAATTTATCATATTGATAATAATATTTCAAGATATTAAAGTATAAAGAAAAACAATTTACCTATTATTAGATAAATTGTTTTTTGGTTATTTTATTTCAATTAATTTAAAATCTACTTTATCTGCTGATGTTAAATAATATTTAATTCCATCACTATTTGGCATAATATCTTCTGGTTTTAATTTTCCATGCAAATGTCCATAAATACAAATTTTAACATTATATTTTTTCATAATTTCAATAAACTTTTCATTAGGTGGGAAATGTAGCACTACGATTATGTTATCTGTTTTTGCTTGATTTAGCGAATATTCTAGTCTTTGATATTCCCTTGTAAGTATTTTCTCATCATCATATTTATTATCCGAATTAGCACTCCATCCTCTTGTTCCACATATGCTATATCCATTATATTCAATTGAATTATTGTATATAAATTCAATATTGTTAAAATTATTGTCTTTTAAAAAATTATTCATTTTTGTAACAGTTGTCCACCAATAATCATGATTACCTTTTAATAATAATTTTTTTCCAGGTAATTTATTTAAGTATTCAAAATCCTGAATAGTTTCTTCTAAGTATGTTGCCCATGAAAAATCTCCTGCTAAAATTACTATATCATCAGCAGTAACTTTTTCTAACCAATCTTTCTCAATCTTTAAATAATGGTTCTCCCAACCTTCACCAAATATATCCATTGGTTTATTATTACCAAAAGATAAATGTAAATCACTTATTGCGAATATACCCATCTTTTTCTCCTATCTTTAAATTTGCTATAGCATTAATATCTATATCACTAGTAAAACCAGCTTTATATGTATAATGTGCAGCTGATGCTATCATTGCAGCATTATCTGTACATAATATATTACTTGGATAATATAACTCATAACCATTTTTACTTAAAGCATTTTCTAACTCTTTTCTAATATATGAATTAGCTGCAACACCACCAGCTAAAACTAATTTATTAAGTCCTGTTTGTTTTAATGCTTTTAAACTATTTTGAACCAAAACATCTGATACAGCTTGCTCAAAAGAAATACATATATCTTCTTTTATAATTTCTTCTTTAGAATTATTTACAGTATTTAAAACAGCTGTTTTTACACCACTAAAACTAAAATCTAAGTTATCAAAATGTGAACGTGGAAAATTATATGTAATTTTGCCATCTTTTGCTAATTTATCTATTTTAGGTCCACCTGGATAACCAAGTCCAATTACTCTTGCTACTTTATCAAAAGCCTCTCCTACTGCATCATCTCTTGTCTTTCCTAATATTTCAAAATTTGTATAATCTTTTACATGTATTAAATGTGTATGCCCTCCAGATATAACTAATGATACAAATGGTGGTTTTAATCTTTTATGTTCAATATAGTTTGCTGCAATATGCCCTTCTATATGATGAACACCTACTAATGGCTTATTTAATGCATAAGCTAATCCTTTTGCAGCAGATAACCCAACTAATAAAGCCCCTACTAAACCTGGTCCATATGTTACACCAATTATATCAATATCCTCTAAAGTTACATTAGCTTCATCAAGTGCTTGTTTTATAACTATGTTGATATTCTCTATATGATTTCGTGAAGCTATTTCTGGAACAACTCCACCAAATTTTTTATGTATTTCTATTTGTGATGAAATTACATTAGATAAAACTTGTCTACCGTTTTTTATTACAGCAACAGAAGTTTCATCACAACTACTTTCAATTCCTAAACATAAAATATTTTTTCTCATAATATATCCTTTCTCTAAAAAATGTTGATGTTAATACATCAACATTTCTCTATATATATTTTATTATATTATTCCAAATAATGCAAGTACTAACTCAATTAAATACTGCATTCCATTAAGTACTGACATTAATATTGGTGTTATTATATATTCTGGTATTGGAGTTAATATTATTAATAATAAGATTAAAAAACTATATTTTTCTAATCCTAGAAATTTAAATTTCCATTTATTTGGCAGAAAATATAATAATATTTTTGAACCATCAAAATTAGGAAGTGGTAATAAATTAAATATACATAATGATATATTTATTAAAACTATACCATCTACAACACCTATTATAGCTTCTGCAGTATTAGCAGAAAACACTGTTAATGCTCCAGATATTAATAAAACATAGTGTATTATTAATGATACAAAAGCTATTATTAAATTCATTACTGGTCCTGCAAGAGATACAAGCATTTGCCCTTTTAAAGGTTTTTTAAAATTTCTTGGGTCAATTTGCACGGGTCTTCCCCATCCAAAATGTGCTAACATTAAACATATTAATCCAAATATATCTATATGTGTTAATGGATTAATTGTATCTCTTCCTTGAAGTTTTGGTGTATCATCACCTAATTTAATTGCTACTTTTGCATGTGCATATTCATGAAAAGTTATAGCTATAACAACAGCTGGTAAGATATATAATATATCTATTAATTCCATAAACTATTCTCCTTTACTAATCTATAAATTTTCTATTTCTATTGCTGGTGGCCACATTTCACCAATTTCGCCTTTAATTATTCCAGCATATACTTTTGCATCATTATCTTTTACATATTCTTTTATTTTATTAGCAAATTCATTCGCTTGATTTATAACATCTTCATCATAAATAAAATCGCCTTTATAGAAAATAATTTTTCCTTCTTTATAATACCCACGTACAATATTATCAAAATTTTCAATTGGATAATTTAAAGAAGTATACCATTCAATATGGCTCATTCCACTATTTTCTAAAAATACTATCTCTGAATTTATAATCATAAAAGCTACTCTACTTTTATGAAACATAGTTTCTTTATTTTCCATTTTATTTCTCCAATATATTATATTTATATTTCTACTAATCTATCTAAATTAGCAATGTCGATTTTCCCGACATTACTTTTATTCACCTTTAGCCAAAGGTTTCATTGTTGGGAATAATAATATATCTCTAATTGATGCAGAATCAGTAAGTAACATTATTAATCTGTCTAAACCGATTCCTAATCCGCCTGTTGGTGGAAGACCATACTCTAAAGCATTTACAAAATCTTCATCCATTCCACCTGCTTCTTCGTCACCTTTATTTTTAGCTTCTACTTGTTTTAAGAATCTTTCATATTGGTCAATAGGGTCATTTAATTCTGAATAAGCATTACCATATTCTCTACCACCAATAAACATTTCAAATCTTTCTGTTAATCTCTTATCTGATGGTTTTCTTTTTGTAAGTGGTGAAACTTCAACTGGGTAATCAATTATAAATGTTGGTTGAATTAATGTTTCTTCAACAAATTCTTCGAAGAATGCATTTATAATATGTCCTCTTGTATTTTTAATTTCATCATATTCAACATGTTTTTCATCAGCTAATTTTCTAGCTTCTTCGTCTGTTTCAATAGTATTAAAATCAATTCCTGTAACTTCTTTAATACTATCTATCATACTAATTCTTCTCCAACCTGGAGTTAAATCAATTTCTACTCCTTGATAGCTAATTTTGGTTGTTCCTAATACATTTTTAGCTATTGTAGAAACTATTTCTTCTGCAATATCCATCATATCATTATAATCTTCATATGCTGAATATAATTCAATATTTGTAAATTCAGGATTGTGTTTTATTGACATTCCTTCATTTCTAAATAATCTACCAATTTCATAAACTTTATCAAAACCACCAACAATTAATCTTTTTAAATATAATTCAGGTGCGATTCTTAAAAACATATCAATACCTAAAGTATTATGATGTGTTATGAATGGTCTAGCTGCATCTCCTGAAACTATTGTACTTAGTATTGGTGTTTCAACTTCCATGTATCCTTTGCTATCTAATATTCTTCTTAATTCTTTAATAATTTTGCTTCTTAAAATAAATGTATCTTTAACTTCTGGATTAACAATTAAATCAACATATCTTTGTCTATATCTTAAGTCAGTATCTTTTAAACCATGATATTTTTCTGGTAATGGTTTTAAAGATTTTGTTAATAATGTAACTTTTTTAGCATGAACAGATATTTCTTCTGTTTTTGTTTTAAATACAAAACCTTCTATACCTACAATATCTCCAATATCATAAGTTTTAAACTCTTTATATAATTCTTCACCTAAATCATTTGTGCTAACATAACATTGCATTTTTCCTTGCATATCTTGAATATGGCAAAATGAAGCTTTTCCCATAATTCTTTTAGCCATAATTCTACCAGCAATTACTACATCTTTACCTTCAAATTCTTCATAATTTTCTTTTATTTGGCTACTTGTATGTTTTCTATCAAATTTAGTTATTTCAAATGGATCTTTTCCTCTTTCTTGTAGGTCTTTTAATTTTTCCCTTCTTATTTTCATTAATTCATTAATATCTACTTCTTGATTTTGATTGTTTGTGTTTTCACTCATAGTAATCCCTCCTAAAAATTTTCAGTATATATTATATTGCAAAAACAAGAAAATATCAAGATAATCCCCGATATTTTCTTGATATTTAGTATTTTATTAATGATATATTAAACATATAACTTTTCCAATTCTTCATTATTTAATCCAGTTGCTTGCATTATTACTTCCTTAGCTATATTTAATTTTAACATGTTTTTTGCAATTTCTTTTATTCCTTCTCTTCTACCACGTTTTTTCCCTCTTCTTTCCCCTCTTTCTTCTGCTCTACTAATTCCATTATAATAATCACAATTCCATTTAAATCTTAATTCTTCCATTCTTATTCTCTCTTCTCTCTTCTCTTTTTTTCACTCTCTCTATTGCTTTATCAAGCTTTCTTATATCTCTATTTTTTTCCTTTATCATTTCTATCTCCTCCTTTTCTTTCCCTCTCATATATATTAACCACTGCGTTAATTTATCTTCTCTATTTAGTTTTTGCCCTTCTACTTTTGGTAACTCTATAAAATAATATTTTAATTTTGTTTTTATTTCTGTTTCTCTATGCTTTTCTATTACTGTTACTGTTTTGCTTAAATATTCTTTATGTTTATTTATTCTAAAATTCAATATATTTATTAATATTACTTCTTTTGCTCCTTTATACTGAGTTCCTTTATTAATACTATTTGCATATATTTTTGTCCCATATCTTTCTGTTCTATATTCTATATCCCCTTCATTATAATTTTGCATTTCTATATTTATTATTATTCCATCATTTATTATTGCTTTTACATCTAATCTCCCTGTTTTTTCATTTCTTCTATATTGTTCTAATGTAGCATCTTGATATACTTCTATTTTTTCTACTTTTATTCCTGTTATTAACTCTATTAATCTTTTCGTAAAATATTTATTTTCTTCACTTCCAAATATGCTTTTAAATATATAGTCATATGTTATATCTGACCTTTCGTTTGTTTTCTTATGTATTTTCAATACTTACCTCCTTATATATATTCTACAATCTCTTTATACGTTTGTCAATATGACATTTATATATTGCTTAATTTATTACACATTTTTTATTATTTAATTTCCTGGATGATTTAAACGAATTGTTTTTTAGATTTTTTAAAATATTATAATATTTTTAGATGTATTATTTATATCATATTTTCCATTAATTGTAAATATACATAATTATTTTTAGAACAAAATAGTTGGAAATTATATTAAACAATAACTAACTGTTTTACTATTAGTATTTTATTACCAAATTAAACTATTTTATTACAAATTTTTTCTTTGTTAAATTTTCATAACTATTTATACTTGATAATAAACTATTTAAATTTATATAACCATTTCTATATTTATATATTTTTCCTTTTAACTTTCTCTTGCAACTCCTATATTTTATATATTCATTTTTTTTACTTCTTCCTAAAAATACATAATTATTTGTATCTCTATATATTCTTGTTTTTCTATTTAAAACAAGTTTTTCTTTTCCTAAAAAAATCCTTATTTTTTCTAAACATTCTTTTAAATATTCTTTAGACTCATGTAATAATATAAAATCATCCTGATAACGTATATAATACTTTATTTTTAGTTCTTCTTTTATATAATGGTCCATATCATTTAAATAAAATATAGCTAAAACTTGTGATGTCATATTCCCAATACCCAAGCCATTTTCTTCACTGTCTATTATTTTTCCAACTATTTCTAACGCATCTTTATCTTTTATTCTCCTAGCAAGTTTTTGTTTTAAAATATCATGGTCTATACTTGCAAAATATTTAGTTACATCACATTTTAATATATAATATGTACCATATTTTACTTTACATATTCTATTATATTCTTTATGTAATTCTAGTCCTAGCTTTGTACCTTTTCCTTTTCTACTTGCCACATTGTTTTCTATCAGACAAGGTAGGATTGCTGGCATTAATATATATCTTGCAACTAAATGATTTATAGTTTTATCAAACATATTTTGACTTACTATTCTTCTTTCTTTTGGTTCATATATAGTAAAAACATTATATGGACCAACTTCATATTTCTTATTTTTTAATGTATTATATATCTTTGAAATATTTATACACTTATATTCCTTAAATACTCTTACTTTTTTCTTGTTTCTCGTATTTCTACATACTTCATTAAATACAGTCATTATATTTTTTAGCTCATATGTTTGCTCATATAAATTATTTTTTCTTTTCATAATCCCTCCAAACTAAAAAGCAGAAAAGTTTCCTAATTTTCATTAGAAATTTCTTTTCTGCCTAAAAATAGTACTAATATATATTCCTTTTCGTATAAACTACTAACAAATACATATATCCACTTTTAATTTATAGTTAAAACCTAACTAAAGGATATAATCTGTTTCTATTTTCTCTTATACAGCTACATAACTGCATAACCTCAGTCATAGAAGCTACAGGGCGCAAACCATACACGTTGTTGTTCTCGTTACCATTCGAATTGTACAAGTTGTACGTGTTCACGTTGTCGTCGTTCACATTGCGCACATTGAAGTTCGCATTGTCGTTGTTGAAATTTACATTAGCGCAAGACGAAGACAGCCACATTATCCATTATACCCTAAAAATGTGTTATGATGTTGCTTTCATCCATCCCATTATGTTTCTAACTAACTCATCCAATTTTTCTCCAAAGCGTAAATATTTTTTTGCATTTATTATCTTTTTCTCATAACACAAATTTATTAAAAAGTCTAAATATTTAATTTCTGCTATAATTTGTTCTTGCAAAGCTTTTCTTTTTGTCTTATCACTTGTAATATTCGCACTATAAACCTTCAATAATATCCCATATGTTATTTCTTTTATTTCTCTTTTTAACTCTAAATCTTTCTTGGGGAAGTTAACTAAATTTTCTTCTACTCTCATGATAAATTCTTTTACCAGTTTAATTATTTTAAATTTTTCAGATTTCATATACTATTTTTTCTATTTCTACTATTTTACCATTGATTTCATCATTAGTTAGGTTTTCCATCAAATATCCATATATTTCATTTACCTTATTTCGTTTTGTTATATACTTGTTTGCTACATTATATATTTCATCATATTTATTTTTATTTTTATAATCTTCTTCTATTTCTACATTATATTCATTACTTCTATCAATTACCCTATAATTTATACATTTATCTTCTAATCTACTAATTACCTTATTTAATGCTGTTTCTGGAAAACCACAACTATTTACATTACCTTCAATTTTTTTAATCTGATAATTATACATATATGAAATTATTACTGCATCTTTTCCATATACATATATGAATTTACCACCTCTTACCATTACTACATCCTTTTTATGTAATTCCTTTACTGTTCTTATTATATTTATTATTCCCATTATCTACTCCTTTCTGCTTCCCCCAAAACAGTTTAGAGCTGACTAGGGCCACGCGGGGCGACGAGGACGCCCCCCACGCGCTTTCGTCCTATTTTATTTCCCAGGCTGTTTCTTGTGTATCTCCTCCTGCTTCTTCATCTACTACTTGGATGCTAGAGCTTAGAGTAACTACAGGGCGCAAACCAAACACGCTGCTGTCCTCGTAACCACCCGAATCGTACAAGTAGTACGTGCCCACGTAGTCGCCGCCCACACGGCGCACATAGAAGTCCGCATAGTCGCCGCTGAAACCTACAAGAGCGCAAGACGAAGACAGCCAGTAGTACTTATCTCTAAATATCATGTCTTTTGCTATCTCACTCGCTTCTGTACATGCTGATTTATTGTAGTAGTAATATAACTCTAAATCTTCATAATCGTCTGGTAGGCTCCAACCACTTACATCCCACTCAGCCTCTGCTATTGCATCTCCTAATGTAAACCCTATTTCTTTATTTACTTGGTTTCCTTCACTATTATAGTAATATGGTACTGGTTCATACTTTAATACTTCATTTACATCTTCTACTTTTAAGTTCCTTCCTCCATATACCTCTTGGCATATTGCATCTAATGCTCCTGGTCCTTTTGTAAATCCTTGCTCTCCATATAGGTATATATTCTCTACTGGATCTACACTTACTAATGTTACTGCAGAACCATCTTTTTTTAGCACTCTCCACTTTATACCTTCGTTATATCCTATTATATTTTCGCCTTCTTCATATTCACCAATATCCCAATAATCTCCATCGACATCATTAAATATCCAGTCTGTTGCTTCTGCTCCCAGTTTTTCTGTTATATTATATGTCTTTCTTTCTCCTTCAGGTATACTATATTTTACATAGTCTCCTTCTTCCATTAACGCTACTGCTGATGTTTTCGCTACTCCTATTCCTAATTCTGCTAACCATGTGCTATATGGCTCCTTACTTTCACTTCCTAATACTATTTCTCCATTACTTATTGCTATTAAATCTTTATACTCTTCTTTAAATTCGGGGATTATTGCCTGTATTTCTGCTAATTCTGTTGCATTATATAATCCACCTTCTCCATTCCCGGTTGCTAAATTAATCATATTTTCTGCGTTCTTTACTGCTAGTATTTCTTGATATGTTCTTATATCACTTTTAAATACCGCTTCTTTTGCCTTCTCTATTATGCCTCCTTCCATAAATGTAACTATAACTGCTGCTGTTAATATTATTAGCACAATTATTGTTACAACTAATGCGACTAAACTTATTCCTGCTCTTTTGTTTCTCATAAACAATTCCTCCTTAATATTTCCATTATTGGGTAATGGCTCCCTAAGTTCTTTTTAAGCGCACTAAAAAGAACTTAAGACCATATTACGTTTTCGTAATATATTCTTAAGCTCTCTTGTAAATTTACGCATGTTAATTAAAGATGTTTTTATTCTATAAACATCCCCCCCCCTAGTATTTAGCACTTTCTGGCTCTTTTGGTTGGTTTTATTTGACATTTTCTTCACCCCTTTTCGTGATTATATTACCATATGTGTTTTAACTTTGCAAGCATTTTTTTACATTTTTTTACTTTATTTTTTATTAGATTTATCACAGAAAAAATATATGAATTTTTTTCCATTTTAAAAGACCTCATAATATAATTATGAAGTCTTTCTATTTTTATTTTATTCCTCATCTTTAGTTGTATTAATTCTTAATAACTTGAATAATTCAACAATAACTAATGGCATTAATACTAAAATCACTACTTGTATTAAATGCTCGGTACTTAATGCAACTACATTAAATAAATTCATTACTGGTGGTACAAATAGAACAATTGCCATTAATATTAATGAAAGAACATTTGCACCTATTAACATTTTATTATTTAATATTCCATCTCTAAATATTGAACGTTTATTAGATTTAATATTAAATGAATGTACAAGTTGTGAAATAGCTAATACTGAAAATGCCATTGTTTGTGCTATTGCTATTCTTTCTGGTTCATTAGCATTTTTAGTTGTTAAACCTAACATAAATGCAACTAATGTTAAAGTACCTACCATTATACCTTGATATGCAATTCTCCAAATCATACCTTTTGTAAATATTTGTTTAGTATTTTTTCTTGCTTTTCTATTCATAATATTTTTCTCTGCTGGTTCAAAACTTAATGCTAATGCTGGAAGGCTATCTGTTACTAAGTTAACCCATAATATATGAATTGGAAGCAGAGCTTCTAATAAACTTAAATCTGCTATATTAAACCATTTAGCAATTAAAGGAGTAGCCATAATAACCATAAATAATGTTATTATCTCACCTATATTACTAGATATTAAGAATTGAATTGCTTTAAGTATATTATCATAAATTCTTCTGCCTTCTTCAACTGCTGAAACAACTGTTGCGAAATTATCATCTGTTAATACTATATCTGCCGCTTCTTTTGATACGTCTGTACCAGTAATACCCATAGCACAACCTATATTAGCTGTTTTTAGCGAAGGTGCATCATTAACACCATCACCTGTCATGGCAACAACATCTCCATTTGCTTGCCATGCTTTTACAATTCTAACTTTATGTTCTGGTGATACCCTTGCATAAACACTATATTGTTTTACTTTTTCAACTAATTCTTCATCACTAATTTTTTCAAGTTCACTACCTAATATAGCTTCATCATCATTTTCTAATATTCCTAATTCTCTTGCAATAGCTATTGCTGTAATTTTATGGTCACCTGTTATCATAACAGTTTTAATTCCAGCTGTTTTACATTTAGCAACTGCATCTTTAACTTCTGGTCTAGGTGGATCTATCATTGCAAACATACCAACAAATATTAAATCATTTTCAATAGTAGTGTCATCTACTTTTGATGGTATTTCACTTATTTCTTTATATGCAAATCCTAAAACTCTTAATGCCTGTTTTGCCATATTTTCATTTTCTGCAAGAATTTTATTTCTATCTTCATCTGTAATTTCTCTTATATTTCCATCTTCAAATACTCTTGAACATCTTCTTAATAATTCATCAACTGCACCTTTTGTGTTTGCTATATTAACTCCATTTTCATTATTAATTGTTGTCATTAATTTTCTGTCTGAATCAAATGGAACTTCAGCAATTCTGTTCTTACTATTATTTATTTCAATAGCATTATATTCAAATTTATATCCTAAATCTGTTAAAGCTGTTTCAGTTGGATCACCAATAAGTTTTCTTCCATCTACTTCATCTACTACTTTTGTATCATTACATAATATTGCTGTATTTACTAATCTATCATATTCTAGAGTATTCTCTATGTTTTCAACATCTACAGTATTAAAATTAAAATATGCTTTTAGTACTGTCATTTTATTTTGTGTTAATGTTCCTGTTTTATCTGAACAAATAACTGTTGCACTTCCTAATGCTTCAACAGATGGTAACTTTCTAACAATAGCATTTCTTTTTACCATTCTTTGAACACCTATAGATAGTACAATTGTTGCAATTGCAGGTAACCCTTCTGGAATAGCTGCAACAGCTAAACTAACTGCTGACATAAACATATGTATTGGTTCTTTTCCATAAAGTATACCTATAAAAAAGATAATTATACATATAACAATTGCTGCTTTTCCTAATGTTTTTCCTAACACTTCTAATTTTATTTGTAAAGGTGTTTGACCACTATCTGCATTATCTAACATATCTGCTATTTTTCCAACTTCAGTTTTCATACCAGTATTAACTACAATACCTTTTCCTCTACCATATGTAACCATACTAGATGAAAACACCATATTAGTTCTATCACCAACACCAACTTGCTCTTTGTCTATTACTTCAATATCTTTTTCAACTGGAAGTGATTCTCCTGTAAGTGATGCTTCTTGAACTTTAAGATTTACAGCTTCAATTAATCTTAAATCAGCTGGCACGTAATCTCCTGTTTCTAATATTACTATATCCCCTGGTACTAATTCTTTTGTTGGAATTGTATCAACTTTTCCATCTCTTAAAACTTTAGCTACATATCCGCTCATTTTCTTTAACGCTTCTAAAGATGCTTCAGCTTTACTTTCTTGAACAACACCAATTATTGCATTTACAATAACAACTATTAAAATAATTAAACTATCTACTATTCCTTCACCCTCTATATATCCAATTACACCAGATATAGCAGCTGCAAATAATAATACTATTATCATAAAGTCTTTAAATTGATCTATAAATTTCTGTACTAATGTTTTTTTCTTTTTTTCTTCTAATTCATTATATCCGTATTGATTAACTCTTTCTTTAGCTTTTTCTACTGTTAAACCTTTTTCGATATCTACATCAAGTTTATTACTTACATCACTAATATTTTGATTAAACCATAAATTCTTTTCTTCCATTCTTTTTTCCTCCTAAATTTGTATTCATATAATAATATATATACACCATTATTATGGTGTATATTCTTCTATTATTCCTTCACTAGCTAAATCTTCTAAATATTCTTTTTCTGCATATTGTGAAACAACTTCTTTATTATATTTAATTTGTCCATCTTGAATTAATATATATTCTACATGTTCCAAACTAATTGATGGAATATATTCCAATAACTCACTCCCTTCAATTATACCATTAGGGATTTCTTTACTTTTAATTCTATAATAGTCTTTTGTTGTATTAAATTCATTAACATATTCTATTATTATAGCTTTATATGTATCTTCTGTAATTTCTTGTGCTTTAGTATTATTTAAAACAGTAGAAACTGTTATTCCAAATAATACTAACAATACTGATATATATATTGATAACATAACTAAAGTCATACCTTTTTTTCTCATATTTTCCCCTCTTAGTTCAAAATAATACTTTTCCATTAAATCTTATCTAAACTAGTCCAAATTGTCAATAGATTCTTTGAATTAAAAGATGTCATTTTTTCCATTTTTAGATGAAAAAATGATATTTTTCTTTTTTATTTTAAAATATTTGCTAATATACTTTTATTTTTAAGCTTTTTATGATAAATTATTAAAGAAATTAATATTTCATAATATTTAAACTTTTTGTTTAAATAATTAACTCTATTTTTATATTTTAGAAAGGAGAAAAAAGTATGAAACGTATTAAAACCGTATGTTCTACTCCGAATCACAACACAACTCATGCTGGATGTGGCGAATGTCAAACTTCTTGTCAGTCTGCATGTAAAACTTCTTGTGGAGTAGCAAATCAGAAATGCGAAAACTCTAATCGAAAATAAAAGGTGCAAATTGCACCTTTTATTTCAGAGTGAAGACAAACCCCATAAAAATCTTATGGGGTTTTCTCGTAGAAAATATTTTTTTGAAATATTTTAATAAATTTTCTATTTTTATTAAAATTATATTATCTAATATAATTTTTACCTACATTTATTATTAGGACAATTATCTTTAGACATATTATTGTTAGTTATAATCTCATTATTAATATAACATTTTTTTTCTGCCAATTTTTCTTGTATATTTCTTAATGCTTCACCAAATCTTTGGAAATGCACAATTTCTCTTTGTCTTAAAAATTTTAAAGGATCTAATACATCCGGATCATCAATAATATCTATTAAATGTTCATAAGTTGCCCTTGCTTTTTGTTCAGCTGCTAAATCCTCTGTTAAATCAGCTATAGGATCTCCTTTTACTGCTAATACTGCTGCATTAAAAGGCCATCCTGCTGCTGCTTGTGGATATACTCCTGAACCATGATCAGTATAATATGCACCTAAACCTAACTCTTCTAGTGTTTTTGGATCTATCCCTCTTGTTAATTGAGATACAATAGTTCCAACAATTTCTAAATGTGCTAACTCCTCAGTGCCTATATCGTTTAAAGTTGCTTTAGCTCTATCTGTTGGCATACTATATCTTTGAGATAAATATCTAAGTGATGCTGCTAATTCTCCATCAGGTCCGCCCATATTGAGATATTATATATTTGGCCATTTTAGGATTAGCATTTTTTATATTAACTGGATATTGTAATTTTTTTTCATATCCCCACATAATCTACACCATCCTTTCCCAAGGCCATGGACTTTTTATCCATTCCCATGTTTCATTACCTAAATTATCTTCTATTGTTAAAGGCCCATAATTTTCAGAATATATTTCTCTTAATTTTTTAGATTTTTTTTGGAAATCATTAAATAATTGTATACCTTTTTGTGAGCAAGGATGTGTATTTAAATAAAGATTTAAATCCTTTATCATAAAATCAACTTCCATTATTTGTTTTAATAATTCTTCTCTTGCTTCCATAATCTATATACCACCTTCCATATATAGTTCCATTAGTTGCATATACCCTTGACCACTAGTATATGGCATATCTAATTCAGGAAAAATTGTCCCTTGCTCAAGCGCTACATCTGGACAATATACTTCATTCAATGTTTGATATGGAACATATGAATTAGCTAGCATTGGGTCTCTTGGCATAAAATCAGGTACCATGCAAAATGGAGAGTTTGTATTCATGTTTGTATTATGACATGTTGATGATTTATATAATTTTTTATTCATAAATAAATTCCCCCTCATGATAACAATATATGATTAAATTTATTTTTTGTGATTTATTATAGTAATATAAAACAAACAGATTTTAATTAATCTGCTTGTTTTGTAATTTATATTATATACTTATATCCATTAATTCTTTATTAGTTAAACCTGTTGCTTGCATTATTATTTCATTAGATATTTTCATTTTTAACATCTTTTTGGCGGTATTTATTATTCCTCGCTTCTCACCACGCTTCTCACCACGTTTCTCTCCACGCTTTTCACCACGTTTCTCACCTCTTTCTTCTGCATCTCTTATTGCACATCTTTTTGTAAATTCCCAATTCTCATGCATTTCTTGCAATCTCGCCTCTGCTTCTTCCCCTTGCAAATAATACACTTCCTTATCTATCTCTCTTAACATTTTATTTTTATTAAGTGCCATTTCAACCAACCTCCTATTCTTTCCATAAATATATACTAACCATTGCACTAATTCATCTTCCATATCTAATTTTCTACCTTCTAATTTTGGTAATTCTATAAAATAATATTTTATCTTTGTTTTTATTTCTGTTTCCCTATGATTTCTTAATACTGTTACTGTATCTGATATATATTCTTTATGCTCATTCATCTTATAATTTAATATGTTTATTAGTATGACTTCTTTTGCTTTCTCATATCTTTCTCCTATTTTTACATTTCTAGAATATATACTACTCCCATATTTTTCACTTCTTTCTTGCATATTTCCTTCATCTTTTTTCTGCATCTCCATATTTACTATTGTATCTTCATTTATTATTGCCCTTACATCTAGTTTAATTTCTTTCTCACTTTTTATTACTTTACCTACTGATACATCTTGACTTACATCTATTGTTTTTACTTCTTTTCCTGTTATTAATTCTATCAATTTTGCTGTATATTTTTCATTTTCTATTTTACCAAATATATTTTTAAATATTATATCATTTTTTATATCATATCTTATTTTATTTCTGTCATATTCTATTTTCTTATAAAATATATTTGTTTTATTCATGCTTAACCTTCTCTTTCTTATATTATATCATGCACTTTCTTTTGTTGTCAACATGACATAATTATTTCTTAATACTATAGTATATTTTTTTGTTTATTGGGATTTTCGAAACGATTTGTTTCTTTTAGAATAATAATTATTATGTTATATTTATATCACATTTTCCATTATTTGTAAATACAAAAAGTAATTTCTCAATAATTAAATTCAGAAATTACTTTTAATTATATAATATATTTTATTCAACAACACCATCTTCTGATTTATATTCTTCTTCTTTTTTAGTTGTCTTTTTTGTTTCTTTTTTAACTTCACCTGGTTTTAATAAACTACTTTTTACTGTAACACCCTTATATGTGTTAGCTTCTTTATTATATTGGAATTCAATTAAGCTACCTTCTAATGTATCAGCTAAATGTTTTAATTCTGTTGTAAAGAACATTTCTTCATCTTTTAGTGGAATTGCTGCTTTTTTAATTATTTTAAATATCTCCCCAATATGTTCATTATCTTCTCCAACTATAACTAATTGTGGTGGAACTTCAAATCCACAATCTTTTGCAACAAAGAAATTATAGAATTCTGCATATAAATTTAATTTTTCAACTAATTTATCTTCCCATTCATCATTTCTTCTAATAACTTCAAATACTAAATCTTGCTCTTTTTTACCATCAACTAATTTAATTAATCCACCTGTTGCTTTAAATTTTACATTTTGTTTTTTAGAATAAAGAACAATATTAGTATCAAATTCTGAAAATGCTTTTACTTTTTGCATATATGCTAATATGATTTGATTACCAGCTAATCTTTTTTTGATTAAATGAACTGGTTTTGCATTGTCTGTTTGTTTCCATTCAGATTTTATTTCTCTAGTAGATAATAAATTTTTACCCATTTTTTCTAAACAATAAACTCTAAATATTCCTTTGCCTTCTTCACTAGTAAAGTAATATCTTGTTATTAATTTAGATTTAATCAATTTTTGAAGTTTATCATCTACTTTATCTTGTGATTTAATATCAATACCTTTCATTTGTAATACTTGGAATATTTGTCTAGCTGTTACAAATTCATATTGATTAATTACTTCTAATATTTCAAAATGTATATCTGTGATATATCCCATATCCACATTAAACATTACTTGGTTAATACTAACATAACCATCTTTACCATCAAATACTTTTCTTTCATTGATTCTCATCGCAAAAGGCGATTTTTGAGCTTTAACTTCTGAATCATTTACCATAATAATTCCTCCTTAAAAATATATAAAATCTATTAACCAACTATTACTAGTTTGATCCTTTGTTTTTCTGGAACAATTTTCTTAATATATACTAATACTTTTTGTCCATACTCTACACCTGATTTATGTTCTGCTAAACCAACTAAATTAGGTTTTAACTCTACAAAAATACCATTTTTTTCTCTTTCCCTTGCAATTCCCCATACTTCTGTTCCTTTTTCGAAAAGTTCAGCATTTTCTTCCCAAGTGCCTAATAATTCTTTATGTGATAATACAATTTTACCTGTATCACGGTCAAAATCTTTTATAACAACTTTTATTTTTTCACCCATACTAAATCTTTCAGATGGATGTCTTGTTCTTGCAACTGAAATATCCTCAATATGTAAAAGACCTGTTACTCCTTCAAGTATTTCAACAAATACACCATATGGTTGCAATCCTCTAACTCTTCCATATACAACCATACCTTCTTTTAAATTATTTTGCATCCATTTCCTAGAATCTATTTCAACAGATTTTTTAGAAACTACATATTTATATTCAGAATCTTCTAATTTCTCTGTAATCTTACATTTTATAATTTTACCTTGTCTATTATATATATAGTTTTCTGAAACTAAACCATTCTCATCTTTTAGTAAAGTTATTTCATCTCTTGGCATAATTGCTTTTATATTATTACCTAAATCTACAATTAAATTTAATTTTTCATCAATTTTTACAACTTTACCTTGAATTATTTGTTTCTCATTAAATGCTTTTTCTAATTGTTTTTCCCTAATATCTTTTGTTACTTTTTTAGTAGTCTTTTTTTTCTCTTCCATATTAACATCCCCTTACTTATATTTTATATTTAGGTTAAAAGTTGGCTAAGAATGTTCTTAACCAACTCTTGTAATTTCTATTATTCTTCTGTTTTTGTTCCACCTGTTAATGCAGCTGGCAATGCTAGATTAACATCTTGTAATAAAAATGCTTTTATTTTTTGAACAATTTCACTATTCATAATTCTTTGCCAAATTGATTCTTTTACTTCTATGATAACATCTTCTTGATATTGTGCATATTCAGCTGTATCTTCAACATAAGCATCTTCAACAACTTCTACTGTTGCTCCTTCTGCAATATTTTCTTCAATTTCAACTGTTACTTCTTTTTGAACAGTTACTTTAGATAATACATTATCAAATTCAATTGAAATATAGCTTAAAACTTTTTCTTTATCTTCAATTCTTTCTAAATCTATTTCGATATGTACATTAGTTTCTAAATTATTGATTTTACTTTTTACTGTTTTTTCACATTCAGCATATTCTTCACTTTTTCTATCAGTAGTTGCTATTGTTCTTAATTTATTTATATATTCTTCTAATCCATTAGCTTTTAATGTTTTTTCATAATCTGAAAAATCTTCTCTTGTTATAGCAAATAAATATACTTCATTTAAAATACTTGCTAATGCTGTATTAACTTTAACCTGTTTTTGAAGTTCTACTTTCTTTTCAGTTAATTCTTTATATTGTCCATCACAATATGAAATTAATTCACTAATTTTATTATATGCATCTGCTGGGAAATTATCTTTTTCTTCATAATTTTCAACATATCCTTTAATATCTTCAATCATTTTTTTGAATTGAGCATTTTCAGATAATTCTGTTATTTGTTTTTTGCTATTTGGATCAATTTGTTTCATTATTTTTTCAACTTTTGCAATTACTTGTTCATTTGTTATAGTTTTTTCCATTTTTTCGTGTTTATTAATATAAACACTTCCCCCCTTTTTCATTAGTATTATTTTACTGGTTAAATTATATCTTTTCTTACGCAAATATGCAATAGAAAAAATATTAAGTTTTAGTTACAAGAATATTACAAAAATATGACAAATTTGTCTTTTTGTTACAAATTTGTCATATTTATTTCAAAATTAGTTATTATTCGGTGCATTATCATTAATTCTTTTCCAAGCCATTTCCTCAGGTGTTAAAATTTCATGTTCTTCTGGAATATCGTGATCATTGTCATTTTCCTTTTCATACTTTCTATTACAATAATCTATATTTCTTTGTATTCCATTAAGGCTCGTATCATTTTGAGTATAACACATTTCTAATATTCTATTTGTAATTTCTGGTTCTTTTTTTACTAATTTATCATATTCAGGTTTAGATAATATTTCATCAATAATTCTTTGTGCATATATATAATCCATATTATCTCTTACTTCCGTATATCCTTCCATTTGCACAGGAATAACTATTTGAGGATCATTTTCTCTATCTTGAATATTTAATTGTGTTTGGTTATTTTCTTTTGTTACTGGAAAAACTAATCCATTTTCTCTCCCTTTAACAGCAAAGGTTGTCTCAATTTTTGTTTCATCATCACCTCTTTGATCAACTGTATCTATAACTTTATCTCCTTGAGTAATTTGAATTATTGATTCTAACTTTTCTCCCCTACCATTAAACATATCCATTTCACCATTTTCATACATCACCATCCAAGTTTTTGCTGTAGCATCTGGTATATTATCTCTTACAGAAGGGTCTTCAATTAATTTAGCAACAACAACTTTTCCTTTTCCGGCATTGTTATCATCCATTTCTTTTCCATTTATTATGCTTTTTTTGCCTTTATTTGCTTTTTCCAAAAGTTGCTCTTCATTCTCAGCTTCTTTTTCATCAGCATCTGGTTCACCATAGTTTAATTCATTATCTTTATCCACAGTATTATACACAGTATGTTCTTTATCTTCTTTTATATCTTTAGCTAATTGTATTTTATTTTCTTGCTCATAATCTACTTTATTTTTAACTACAATTGTGTCCTCTATTTTTCCTGTCTCTTCATTTACTCTAGCCATTAAAAACATTTTTTTAGTTTCAGCCTCAAGTTCAGGATATTTATCTAATAGTTTTTGGTCATATATATTTAAGTTGTTCTCCCTATCTGTATTTGCCATTAATTTTCCTGTTGCTTTATCATATATTTCATAACATAAATATCTATCATCTGGATATTCAGGATCTTGTTTTTCTCTTGTTACTAAAAATATGTCCCCTATATTTATATCATTATCTAATTTAAAATCTTCCATATTATTAAGACTTTTAAATCTTCCTTGAACTTGCTCATCATATTCAATTAGATATTCTTCATGAGTTATTTCACCACTTTTTAATTTTTCTTTTAATTCAATTATTATCTCTTGTTCCTCTTCAAGTTGCAGCTTTCTTTGCTCATTACTTCCAAATTCACCATATCTTCCTTGAACAAATTCAATTGTAGCATTATCTATATTCATAGTTTTTCCTCCTTAACTTAATATAGCATTTAAGTATTCTTCTCCCAGTTTTTCAACTTCTATTTTTTCATCATTTAATTTTCTTTTTAAAACACAAGATATTTGCCCAAATATTAAATCTGTTAATATCTCAGAAGTCATATTTTTAAAATATCCTTGATTAATTGCTTCTTCTGCAATAGGTTTAATCTTATTTATATATTCATCAATTTTTTGTCTAACAAATTTATTTCGAGCTTCATTTCCCCACATTTGTGTAAATAACATTGTCATAAATTTATCAAATTTTTTAGAAATCTTTATTTGTATAATAATTATTCTTTTTATTTTTTCAACTGGATTAGTTACATTTCTAGTTTTAATATCTATACTTTTCTTTAAAAAATCTGCTCCATCTTGTATTAATTGATTAAACATTTCTTCTTTGCTTTCAAAATGATAGTATAAAGTTCCTTTTGCAATTCCAACAACTGCTGTAATTTCTTCAATACTTGTTGCTTCATATCCTTTTTCCGCAAATAATTGTGTAGATATTTCAAAAATTCTTCTTTTTGTAACATTCATATTATATCACCTACATTTCATATTAATTATATACTAGATAATTATAACTTTTCAATAGTAAAAAATATAAAAGTGAAAAGAAAACTTTTCACTTTTATATAACATATTACTTTTTCAACTTGTATATCTGTAATTTCCTATCTCGAAAGATGCATATTCAAAACTTCACTTTTACAATATTCACATTCAAATATCTTATACCACCTATTAAATTTCATTGCACCATCACAATTTTCACATTTCCCTTTATTTTTAATCTGCTCAAATTATAGATAGGATTTAATTTATTTACACAAAATTTAATTACAGGTGCCATTTCTTCGAGAAATTCACACCTAGCCTAATCTACCACCAAAACTTAGTTGACTGCAGACTCTGAGATTGTTATAACTGGACGCACCCCAAAAATGGAGTCTGTAAAGATACTATCCATACACACTGAATTGTTACCGCCACCACCTAAATCCCATACCATGTTTGCATTATAAGCAGAGCCAAGCCAATAATTTAAATAATTTCCATCATCGTCTTTATTTATCCATATTGGACAATTTGCTGTTGACAAGCTATCTAAATTTCCATCTAATTCTTCAATTTCTTCTAATGTAAGTAATCTTCCCGTTACTGCTACTCCTACATCTTCTGCTATCTTTCTTGCATACGCTTTAGCTACTTCTATTGCATCTGTTATTTCTATATCTTCTGATTCATATGTATTTAAGTTTAGTGGATAACTTTCTGCATAAGTATTCCAATAATTTGTACTTGAAAATACTACTGTTGGTGCACTTGTGCTTTGTATATATGGTGCAGATGTTGTTATATTCTTTTCTGTTAATAATGTTAATGTACTTCCATTATCTTTTAATACTCTAAATTTTTCTTCTCCTATTGTTACTTCATCTCCTACATTATATTCTACATCCGCTACTGGTGTTTCGCCTGTTCCTATTCCTAAGTCTATTAACCATTTTTCTTGTAATACTTCTTCATTTAATTCTTTTTTTGCTACTATTTCTCCATCTACTACTTCTATTAATTCTCCATATTCTTCTTCTTTAAATTCTGGTAATATTTCTTTTATTGCTTCACCTGTTATTGTTTTGTCTATTAATTTTAACTCTTCTTCTTCTCCATTTCCTGTTGCTAATTTTATTTGTTCCTCTGCTCTCTTAACTGCTAATATTTCTTGATATGTTCTTATATCACTTTTAAATACACTTTCTTTTGCTCTGTCTATTATTCCACCTTCCATAAAAGTTACAATAACTGCAGCAGTTAATATTATTAGTACAATTATTGTTACAATTAAAGCTACTAAGCTTATACCTGATGTTCTACTATTCTTTAAATTTTTCATAATCATTTTCCTCCTTTAAAATTTAATTTTGTTATTATACAATTTTATTGTATAACACTTTTAGTTTTACCTAAGCTGTTTTGTTGTAGTTTTTTTATTTTTCTTTTTACTACCTCCTTCCTCGGCTCTTTATTTTATTATTGCCAAAATATATTTTTATATAATTGGGCAAAACAAAAGAACCTAAGACTACATTACGTTT
>SVGE01000007.1 GCA_015056545.1 Clostridiales bacterium
ATTTAAGTTTATGTAATTACCCAAGAAGAAATTTAAAACATTATGAAGGAGAAAGTATTTATATTACTGGAAACACAACAACACTAAAAATCTATAATAAAAGAAAAGAATTTGAAAAAAATGATTTATCAAAATTGAAAAATTCCTCTTTTGATATTGCATCACACTTAAATACAATAAAAGGTTATATAAGATTCGAATGTGAAATAAAAAAAAGAAAATTAAAATATATTTATAATAAAAATTATATTAGAGTAACTAATTGTAATTACAATGATTTAAAAAAAATATGGTATCAAGAATTTAATAAGTTTTTTAAACATATTGAAAATGATTTAACTATTGTTAATGAAAGAGAACAAGTAAAAAATAGATTATTTTCTACATTCTCAAAAATAAGAGCAAGAAATTTATATAACTTTTATTTATCCATAATAATTGAAGGTTTACAAAATATTAAAACGACAATAAGTAAAAGTGCATACTATAAAAATCTTGCAGATTTAAAGAAAGCAAATATTGATTTTTCGCAGAAAAAAGAAAATTATAACAACGATGATAATATAATTAATTTTAACCCTTTTGAAGAAAAAGAAATATTATAAAATATAGAAAGGAGATTGCTTGATATATGGATTTAAGTAAAGAACAAATACAAAAAATAAGCTCTTCTATATCGTTAACTGATATTAAAACATATATCAGCAATCATATAAAAGAGTTTAATGAATATTTAGAAAATGAAAATAAGGGATTTCAATATTAATTTCCTTATTTTTTATTTGGCACATATTCTATTATATCTATTATTGAACAATTTAAGTAATCGCATATTCTAGCTAGAACAATTATATCTATTCTAACTAAATTTCCCGTAAATAATCTTTGTAATACTTTAAAATCAGTATTTGTATCTCTCATTAATTTATTTTTACTTATATTTTTCTCTTCTAATATTTTTTCTAACTTAAATAAATAATATCCATTTTCTATAATAAGTTTATGTTCTTTACCCATAAATTAACACCTCACACATATATTTTATATTTATACTGTCCTCTTGACTATTGGTTATATAACCAGTATACTTATTATATAAGAAAGGAGTTGTAATTTATGAATAATATAAAAAAATTTAGATTAGAAAAAAATATAACTTTGAAACAATTAGCTCTTATCACTAATATATCTATGGGTTATTTATCTCATCTTGAAAATGGTACTAGAAAAAATCCTTCTTATGCAATAATGAAAAAAATTGCAATTGCATTTGATAAAGATATTTCATTAATATTTCCCTAAAATATGAAAAGAGAAGCAAAGAAATTTTCTGCTTCTCTTTTCATATTTGTATATTTATTGCAAATCCTCCAACAAAATATACAAAGTTCGTTTTATGCTCGGTTGGTAGCACATACGAGAATCGAACTCGTGTCTCAGCCTTGAGAGGGCCACGTCTTAACCACTTGACTAATGTGCCATGTAGATATATTTTAGCACCAAATATTTCTTTTTTCAATAGTTTTGTTTACATTTTATTAATTATTATATATAATCAAATTATAATTAGTAGGAGGTTATTATGAATACATATTATATAGCTTTAAATGATTGTAAATATATAAACAAATTATTAAATTCATTAATCCTAAATATTGATGAAAAATATATAATAGATAACGCACTAGATAAGCAAAAAATTGAAGATTTGTTTAAAGTACTCTTAAAAAATATTACCTTATATATGTGTGCTATAGATAGAAATTCATCACGTACAGATTTGCAGTTTTTACTTGAAAGTGCAAATTTTTGGGCAACTGAATATTATGATCAAAATATAATTTTTGATATATTATCTAAAACCCTTACTGATGTAAGATATAATGAAAAAGATTCTACACAAGAATTCAATAAAACATATGGAATAATTAATAACACCCCTGGTATAATATGGTCTATCATATTTGATTTAGTAGATAATTCATCTAATTCTACATTATCTTTAAGAATTCTAGTTGTAATATATTCTTTAATTGAACATTATTTAACTACTTTAATGTCATTAGATGAACAAATATCATATTCAGAAAAAACTTTTATTATGCAATATACTAAAAACATAAGAGAAGCTTTAATTAATAGATGGCCTGAATATTTATCTAATTTTGATTTTAACAAAATACTAACTGAAATTAATAGGTTGTATTCAAAAAATAATAAACCAAATGCGTATTTAAAATCTAATGTATTAGATTCAATATATGTTAATTTTATTAATAATTCAAATTTATTAATAAAACACCTCCCTTTTGATAATAGTGAAAAGGTTCAAGAATTAGATGATGAAACTATAGGGCATATAAAAAATGATACTATTGAATATATCTCTAATAATAAAAACAGTGTTACAAAACCTTTAAATAATAATTACGTACAAGCACAATTACCTAAAACACCTTCTAAACCAAAAGAAGAAGTTATTGTTAAAGAAACATTAGAAGAACTTTTAGCTGAATTAAATGAATTAATTGGCTTAGAAAATATTAAAAAAGATATTAATGATATGGTTAATTTAATTAAAATACGCAATATGAGAAAAGAAAATAATCTGCCTGTAACAGATATGTCTTTTCACTTAGTCTTCACTGGTAATCCAGGAACAGGTAAAACTACAATTGCTAGATTAATTTCTAAAATATATAACAAACTAGGTGTTCTTTCAAAAGGACAATTAGTTGAAGTAGACCGTTCTGGACTTATCGCTGGATATGTTGGACAAACAGCAATTAAAGTTAAAGAAAAAGTTGATGAAGCAATGGGTGGTGTATTATTTATAGATGAAGCATATACTCTGACTCAACAAGACGGAGAAAATGATTTTGCTGAAGAAGCTGTTGCTACACTTTTAAAATATATGGAAGATTACAGAAATGACTTAGTTGTTATAGTTGCTGGTTATACTGATTTAATGAAAGAATTTATAGCTTCAAATCCTGGTCTTAAATCTAGATTTAACAAGTATTTAGAATTTAAAGACTATACTATTGAACAATTAAAAGATATTTTCTTACTTCAATGTAAAAAAAATCAGTTTACTCTTGATGAGAATTTACATAAGAATTTAAAAGAAAATATTCAAAAACAACTAGATAAAAACATAGATACTTTTGGAAATGCTCGTGGAGTTAGAAACTACTTTGAAAAAGTATTAATTAATCAGGCAAATAGATTAACAGCTGAAAATCCGGAATCAATTTCTGTAGAAAAATTAAAGGAAATAACTGATAAAGATTTAATTATTTAAAACATGTCTTGCAAAAATTTGCAAGACTTTTTATTCTTTCTAAAAGACTTATTTAATTTAATAAGTCTTTTTCTGCTAATATTTATATATATACAAGCACAATTTTATTTTTTTAGAATAATATATAGCATAATATTACTTAAAGGAGGAATTAAAATGTTCAATGGATTTGGTAATGATACAGTTTTATGGTTCGTAATACTATTTTTACTACTATTTTGGAATAATGGTTGGAATAATGGAGGTAACTGCTGTAACAATTGTGGAAACAATTGTGGATGCTGTTAATAATATGTTGAAAGGAGGTTTTTCTTTATGTCAGATCAAAGATGTTGTGGCGGATGCGGCGGATGTGGAAGCTTCGGTGGCTGTGAATGGATTTGGATCATTATATTAATAGTAATAATCTGCTGTTGCTGTGGTAATAGTGGATTTGGTAACTGTGGATGTGGTGGATGCTGCTAAATAATACACATAAAGAGGTACTTCTTTTAAAGTACCTCTTCTATTTATATAAAATTATTCACTTAATTGTATAATGTTTCTTCTCATTTCTAATTCATATCTTTTTTCTCTAAATTCATCACATAATAAATATTGTGGATTTTGATTATTTCCATCAAGATTATTAAAATTATGAAATGTTGAATATAAAGCTTGTGTATTAACACCATTAACTTGCAAATTAACATCTGTTTCATCATAGTCTAATGGATCATAAAGCAGTATTTGTATTAAATCACCTGGTTTAAAGCCAGCTATTGTTTTATTATCCATTTTTTGAATAATTATTGCATATCCTAATTTATTTTCTAATAAATCTATAACTTTTTCAATTACTTCTATGCTTAAATATTGATATGGAAGGTATGATGAATCTAAATTAATATGTTTTTGATTCAATATTCCATAATACCTAATTAAATCATTAAAAAATTTCTCTATACATTTTTCTATTATATTATATGACATTTGCACAGTCTTTTTATTTAATTGCCTAATATTATCTACAGATAATAACATTTTATCCCTCTAATTTTCAATCTCTTTTAATAGTTCTCTTCTTAAGAATTTATTTAATTGATCAGAATCTAGATTTGTAGATATCTTTCCATTCATAGCTAAAGATATTTTTCCTGTTTCTTCTGATACAATTACTGATATACAGTCTGTTAATTCACTAATACCTATACCAGCTCTATGTCTTGTTCCAAATTCAGATTTTAAATCTGTTCTTTTTGTTAATGGCAAAATACATGCTGCTGATTTAATTTTTTCACCTCTTACGACAACTGCTCCATCATGAAGTGGTGTATTTGGTTCAAATATATTAATTATTAATTCTTGTGATAATTCTCCATCTATCTTAATACCTGTTTTTTCATAATCTCCTAAATTTGTGTTTCTTTCTAATATTATTAATGCACCTATATTTTTTCTAGATAGGAAATTACAACTTTCAACTATATTATTGATTATTTTATCATTTAATGTTTCTTCTTTTTGTATTTTAAATAATTTTCTAAAACGTTGATTTCCTATATCTCCTAATGCTCTACGTATTTCTGGTTGGAAAATTACAATTATTAAAAGCACACCATATGTCATTATAGATTTTAATAAGAAATTTAAAATATATAAATCTAACCAACCACTAATTAAAGTGGCACCTATTAAAATAAATATTCCTTTTAATAATTGAATTGCATTAGTATCTTTTATTATGTTATATATTTTTTTAGCTAAATATATAACTATAAGTAAATCTACGCATAAAATTAAAATATTAAATATATCACTTTTTAACCATTCAATATAGTTTTGTATATTTTCAACAAAAACTTCATTCAATATAGTTTGAAATTTTTCCATATTTTTCTCCATTCAAATTAATATTTCATATATAATGCTATTGATAATACTGTTGGAATTACAAAAATTGCAGCTGCTGTTATAGCTACAACTCTAACTAACATTTTTTTCTTTGCTTCTGACATAATTTATACCCCCTCTTTTTATATAAATCACAATAATATTATACCACCTTTAATCATTTTTTCAATAAAAAAAATAAAAATTTTTAAAATCTTTATAAAATAAAAATGCCTAGGTGGCAACGTACTTAACATACGTTTAGCTTTTAGCTACCATCCCTAGGTCTTACTATAAATATTTTAACATACATATAATTGTATGTCAAATATCTTATTACTATTTTATGTATTGAACCACTTTCATCTAAGTATACATATATCTTCATTTGTTTCACTCCTCATAATTAATTTTATCATATTTTAATATAAAACTAAAGAAATATAAAAAAAATATACATTTTTTTCCATTTTAATTCAATAAAAAAAGTGCATACTTATGTACACACTTAATTATATATTATTTTAATCTTATTGATGTGCTGCAATGTATTCTACTACATCATTAACAGTTGCAACTTTTTCAGCTTCTGAATCAGGAATTTCTAAATCAAATTCTTCTTCAATAGCCATTATTAATTCAACTATGTCTAATGAATCTGCACCTAAATCATCTATGAAAGATGAATTTGTTGTTATAGTATCTTCTTCAACACCTAATTGATCTATGATTATTTCTTTAATTTTTGCGAAAATTTCTTCTGAACTCATAAGTCCACCTCCCCTTTTTCTATAAAATATTATATGTTAAATAAAATGTCAATACATTTTATAAATTATTTTCAATTTCTTTCTTAATTTCTTCAATCGCTCCACTTTTAGCATAATTTTCAGCTTGCATTAATGTTGTTACAAATAATTTTTCTTTTGCTCCACCATGACATTTTATTATTGGTTTTTCTATTCCTAATAATATACCTCCACCATATTCTGTATAATCCATTCTTTTTTTGAAACGTTTTAATGCTGGATACAATAAAAAAGCCATAAATTTTGTATATAGATTTCTGTATAATTCTTCTTTTAACATCTTGTTAACCATTAATCCAACACCTTCTGTTGTTTTAATAGCTATATTTCCATTAAACCCATCTGTTACAACTACATCTACACTACCATCAAATATGTATCTACCTTCTACATTTCCAACAAAATTTATTTTTTCATCTTGTTTTAGTGTTTGATATGTTTCTTTAATAAGCTCTGTTCCTTTTGTTTCTTCTGCACCAATATTTAATAAAGCTACTCTTGGTTTTTCAACATTTCTAACTTTATTCATATATATGCTTCCCATGTATGCAAATTGTTTAAAGTTAATTGGTTTACAGTTAGTATTTGCACCAGCATCTAAAACCATAAAACTACCATTATATGCTGGCATTATAGCTGTTAGAGCAGGTCTATCTATACCTTTAATTCTTCCTACACATAATGTTGCTCCTGCCATAAGAGCTCCTGTATTTCCAGAACTAACAAATGCATCAACTTCACCATTTTTAATTAATTCAAATCCTTTTACCATTGATGAATTTTTTTTCTTTTTAATTGCTTGCAAAGGAACATCTGTGTTTTCTACAACTTCATCCGCATTTATTATACTTAATCTTTCAGATATTTGTTTTATATCTTCTTTTCCATATATTTTTTTAATTTCTTCTTTAATTAATTCTTCTTTTCCTATTAAAACAATGTCACTTTCAATTTTTTTTAGTGCTGTTACAGCTCCTTTTATTGCTTCTGTTGGGCAATGATCTCCACCCATAACATCTAATAATATTTTCATAATTTCACCCTTCTTTATAGATATATATTATTGTTTAATTAGTATATTACAACAAATTTTAAATTTCAATAATTATTCTTTATTATTTCTTTCACCTTTTTTCATTTCTTTTACTATATCCCTTAATTTTCTGTTTATACTTAAATATGTTAATCTCGGATAAGTTCTTATTAACCTTCTAGATTTTTTTATTACATACTTTTTTAATTCTGCTATTTTTCCAGTAGTAGCTAATACTATTGAATTATCTTTTAGTGTAAGAAACATCTTTACGCTTTCTTGTATATTTAACACTTCAATCAATGTTAATGTATAATCTATTACAAAATATATTACAAAGCCAAACAGTATTTTTTCTCCTATTGTAACAGGTATCATTTCTATCATAGATTGTGTAAATGGATGTAAAAACTTAAATAAAGATACTGTGAATATTCCCCAATACATTGAATTTTCTAAGCATACTTTACCTCCGTATATTCATAAAATTCCCTGTATAATCCCACCATCTTGTATTAAAGGTTTTTTCCATAATAAAGCCTACAAGATATTCAAGTATTGACATGGATATTACTCCTAGTATAAATAACATAGCTGTATTTTCTCTAATAGGATAAAAAAGCGTATACACTGTTAGTGCACCAATTGCATAAATTGGTATAAAAGGACCTCTTAAAAATCCACTATTTATTACTTTTCCATATAGTAAAGATTTAAAGCTAGACTCTACTACCCATCCCAAAAATGAATAAAAAATAAAATGATACATTATTTCATATAACGAATGCTGTTCAAATAATATCATATTTTTCTCCTTAAATCTACAAAAAATATATTTTATATTATATATATATCATAAGTTTTATTATTAATAAATAGTTTTTTTAAAAAAAGTGTATTTTCGACTGGTCAGTATATTGATTTTTTGTAATTTTAATAGTAATATATTATTATTGAATATTATGTTTTATAGGAGTGAAAGTATGGGAAAGAAAAAAACTAATATTAGAGAAATAATAGATTTAAAAGATATGATTAAACAAAGCACTGAACTTTTTGGTAATTGTACGGCCTTTAAATTAAAACCAAATAAAGAGGTAAATGAATATGTTGAAATTACATATAAACAATTTGATAATGAAATTAATTGTTTGGGTACAGCTTTATTAGATTTAGGTTTAAAAGATGAAACTATTAATGTTATAGGAAATAATAGATATGAATGGGCTGTTTCTTATTTAGCTGTTGTTAATGGTGTAGGCGTTGTATCTCCTTTAGATAAATCTCTAAAAAATGATGAAATTAAATCATTAGTATTACGTTCTAAATCAAAAGCTTTTATATTTGATGGAGCATATATTGAAACTGTTAAAGAAATAATTGCAGAAGGAAATACTAATGTAAAATATTTTATTTGTATGGATGATATAGAAGAAGAAGGAATTATATATTACAAAGACTTAGTAAAAAAAGGTCAGCAAATTTTAGTCAAAGGCAATACTGATTATGCAGATATAGAAATAGATAATGAGGCTACAAAAATTATATTATTTACATCTGGAACTACGTCTCAATCTAAAGCTGTAATGTTATCTCATAAAAATATTTGTAGCAATATTATGGATTGTAGGAAAATTTTAGATGTTAGTGAAAAAGATACAATATTGTCCTTCTTACCGCTACATCATACATTTGAGTGTACTGCAGGTTTTTTACTTGTTATATATTCTGGAGCTACAATTGCATATTGTGATGGTGTAAAATATCTTGCTAAAAATATAAATGAATATGCAATATCTATAATGATATCTGTTCCTATATTATATGAAAACATGTATAAAAAATTAATGTCTACTATTAAAAGTAGTGGCAAATATGAAACAATGCAAAAAGCTGTTTCATTATTCAATGCTTTAGATGCAATTGGTATAAATACTTTTTCATTAAGAAAAAAAGCATTTAAAGATATATATGCAAAATTAAGTCCAAATTTAAGATTATTTGTTGCTGGTGCTGCTGCAATGGATAAAGAAGTGGTTAAAGGTTTTAATAATTTGGGTGTAATGTTCTTCCAAGGATATGGTTTAACTGAAACATCACCTGTTTTAGCTTGTGAAAGTGCAAAAGCATGTAGACCAGGTTCTGTTGGTAAACCATTAGAAAATTGTGAAGTTAGAATTGAAGATAAAAATGAAAATGGTATTGGTGAAATTGTTGTTAAAGCACCATATGTTATGAAAGGCTATTATGAAAACCCAGAAGCAACAGCTGAAGTTCTAAAAGATGGTTGGTTCTATACTGGTGACTTAGGTTATTTAGATGATGATGGTTATTTGTATATAAGTGGTAGAAAGAAAACAGTTATAGTCCTTAAAAATGGTAAAAATATTTTCCCAGAAGAATTAGAAGCATTAATAAATGAATTGCCTTATATAACAGAATCAATGGTTTATGGAAAACCTGATAAAAAAGATGATTATGACATCTGTGCAAAAATAGTTTATGATTTAAATGCATTCAAAGAAGCTTTTAAAGAAAAAGATTATGATGAAAAGAAAATAAAAAAATTAATTATGAAGGATATTAAAAAAATCAACAAAACATTACCAGCATACAAATATGTTCGTGACATTATAATTACAACTGAACCTTTAATAAAAACAACTACTCAAAAAATTAAAAGACATGAAGAATTAAAATTAATTTTAAATGAAAACAAATAAAATAAATACAGTTCTATTAATTATATACTAATAGAACTGTTTATTTTTAGCATTTTAACATATTGTGGATAAGTTTGTGGATAACTTGTCCTTTATTTATTTTTATACTCATCTATGATTTCTTTTAATTCATTAATTGGTATATTTACATACTTTTTGAAGATAGGTAAATCTTGCGCATCTTCAATATTAACAATATACATATTAATCTTTGGCTTTATATCCATTATTTTATTTATTTCTATTTTTTCCTCACCATCTTTATATATAATAGTAAGAAATTCTTTATTTATTTCTAAAACTTTTTTTGGCTTTTTATTTATTTTCTTAATTGTTATTCCTATTGCTAAAATTATAATAATATATGCTATTATTTCTATATGTAATGAAGTATTATTTGTATATATACTACTTATAATTAGTAATATTAAAGTTATTATTAATAATAATAAATACTTTTTAGATTTATTTTTATCTTCATAAATTTCAACTTTATCTTGATTTCTCACTATCATAATTATTTACTCCTTAATGTTATACAAACCAAATCATATGGATTATTTATTCTAAATTTAAATGTTTTATCCCCAAGTCCAGCACTTAATATCATTTTTGTATCATTTATATTATATTCGCCTTTGCTATATTTTGGAAATAATGTTCTATCAGGAGATAATACTCCTTTTATGAAAGGCATTCTTATTTCACCACCATGTACATGTCCAGATAAAACTAAATTAAATCCCATTTTTTCATATAATTCAAACTTTAAAGGATTATGTGCTAATAATATATTAAAATGTGTTTTATCTATTTCTATTTTATTTGATATATTATTTTTATTTTTCTTTAAATAATCTTTTGGAGTTTCTTTTAATCCATATAAATAGATTTTTTCTCCATTTTTATCTATTTCTATTTTTTCACCATCAAGCATTATAACATTATTTTTTATTAATTCATTTTTATATTTTTCATAATTATTTTTATTATTCTTTTTATCTGTTTCTTCAAGTTTTAATTCATGATTTCCATTAATATAATAAATTGGATATTTGTTTTCTAATTTTTTTATAAACTTAATAACATTCAATTCATTATTAAATTGACTGTTAAAATTAATCATATCCCCTGTCATCACTATAATATCCGGGTTTTCTAATATAACATTATTATATATTTCGTCTATATGTTTCATATCATGTAAATCACTTATTTGAATAATTTTAAATTCATTAAAACTATCTGGTATTTTATTTGACTCAATTATATATTTACTTAAAACTACTTTTTTGGAAGTAAAATAGCCATATATTAAATATATAGCTACTAATACTATTAGCATAATAAATACTATTATCATTTTCTTTTTCATGTTTCTCCTTTAATTATACATTAGCATAATATGACCCTGCATTTCTTTTTGCCATATCAATTGCTTGCATTTCTTCTGTAGATAAAGTATATTTTGATGCTCCTTTTTCAACTGGTTTTCCATATGTAGAAGAACCTTCTCTTGAATATATACCATTAATTACAACACCTGTATCTTCAAAATCTAATAAAGCAATTGCAAAACATAAGTCACTTCCTGTATCTTCAAAAGCATTATATCTTACAATACCAACTTTTTGAATACATTTCATCATTTTATTATCTAAATTTTTACAATATTCTAAAACTTCTGCATTTTTATTATCTACTTTTTCAACTTTATCTATATATCCTTTTAACATAGTTTCTAAATTAGTTCCATTTCCTAATTTTTTCATTAATGAATTATATTTTTTAATAATTCTTTTTGTTTTCATACTATTAATTATTGAAGCTATTATTATTATTAACATTACACCCATTATTATAGCTCCAAAATATTCTAAATTGCTTACCCAAATTATTGTATTATATATATTGTTTAATATTTCCATGTTTTATTACCTCCCATTAACTATTTCTAATATTCTTTCTAATTCATCATTAGAATAATATTCTAAAATAATCTTTCCTTTATTATTTCCATGCTTTATTTCTACTTTTGTTTGAAAGAAATTTTTAAATTTTTCTTCTATATCATCTATCCAAACTTCTCTTTCTTTTATTTTTGTTTCTTTTTGTTTAGTTGATATAGGCTCACTTGCAATTTTAACAAAGTCTTCTAATTGTCTTACACTTAAATCTTTTTCAATAACTTTTTCTGCTAATGTTTGTTGAAGTGATTTATCTTTTATTGAAGCTAACACTTTGCAATGACCTTCAGTTAATTTGTCTTCACTAATATATCCTTTTACAGTATCATTAAAATTTAACAATCTTAAGCTGTTCGCTATTGAACTTCTGCTTTTTCCAAGCTTCTCAGCTAATTTCTCTTGACTTATATTATATGTATCCATTATTTCTTTATATGCATTAGCCTTTTCTAAAATATTTAAATTTTCTCTTTGTATATTTTCAATTAATGCAACTTCACTTTTGGTTTTTTCATCATATTCTTTTATTATTACTGGTACTTTCTCTATTTTAGCTATTTTAGCTGCTCTATATCTTCTTTCACCAGCAATTATCTCATATTTATCTTCTTTTTTTGTTACAACTATTGGTTGTATTATACCATAATTTTTAATAGATTCAGCTAATTCATTTAATGTTTCATCATTAAATTTCTTTCTAGGTTGTGATTTATTTATAACTATTTCACTAATTTTTAATTCAACCACACCTTCTTTTATTTCTTCTTTTTTAGATACTTCTTCTTTTTTTTCAATTGGATTACTTGGTGGAAAAAAAGCATCTAATCCTTTTCCTAAACCTCTTTTTACCATTATTTTTTCACCTCATTATTTTTGATTACTTCTTTTGCTAAGTTTATATAGCATTCTGCTCCTTTTGATTTTGGATCATAAATTGATATTGGAAGTCCATAACTTGGTGCTTCACTTAATCTAACATTTCTAGGTATAACTGTTCTATATACTTTTTTATCAAAATATCTTCTTACTTCTTCAACAACTTGTGTAGATAGATTTGTTCTTGCATCAAACATAGTAAGAACGACACCTTCTACTTCTAAATCTTTATTCAAATGTCTTTGTACTAAATCTACTGTACTCATAAGTTGCCCTAACCCTTCTAATGCATAATATTCACATTGGATTGGTACTAATACTGTATCAGCTGCTGTTAATGCATTTAATGTTATTAATCCTAATGATGGTGGACAATCTAATATTATATAATCATAGTCATCTTTTACTTTTGATATAGCAAAATTTAATCTATTTTCTCTAGATATAACTGAAACTAATTCAATTTCAGCACCAGCTAGATTAATATTAGATGGACATACATCTAATTTGTCTACACATGTTTTTTGAAGAGCATTTTTTATTTCCTCATCATTTATAATGACATCATATACTGATTTTTCAACTTGTTTATCTATACCTAAACCACTAGTTGCATTTCCTTGAGGGTCTATATCTATCATTAATGTTTTCTTTCCTTGTTGTGCTAAACAAGCACTTAAATTAACTGCAGTAGTTGTTTTACCAACACCACCTTTTTGATTTGCTATTGCGATTATTCTTCCCATTACACACCTCTTTTTAAATATTAATTTTTACACATATATATTATCACATATATATTTTTTTGGGAAGTAATTTTTAAATATTTTTAAATATTTTTTATTGTTCCACGTGGAACATTTTCTCTACGGAAATATAGGTATAGAACTATATGGATAAAGTAATAAAAATCGATTTTTGACCCCTTTTTGTAAGTTGATTTTTAAGTGTTGGTATTACTGTATTTAGAGGTTTCTTATATTAAAACAATAAAAAATTGTTCCACGTGGAACAATTTTTTAAAATATATTTTATTATTGTGCAACTGTTACATTATCATATTTTTCTGCAATTGTTTCTAAGATTGTAGAAGAACCAGTTAAAGTTATAGGTTTCTTTGTATTTAAAAACATGTTTATTTCTTCGTTCATATTAGTAGCATTTATTATAACTTCTCCTGTTAATGAAGTACATCCCATAAATAAACAAGGAGCTGATGTTATGTTCTCATGAATTACTGGAGCAGATACAAGTGATATGCATCCATAAAATGTTTCATGTAAGGTAGTTACATTTTCCGGAATAATAGGAGCTTCTATCAAAGAAGTGCAATTTGTAAAAGTATAATTCAGATTTATAGCAGTATTTGGAATTAATGGTGCCTTTAATAAATTTGAACAATCTCTATAAGTACTATCTAAATAAGCAACAGGTCTATTATTTATTTCACTAATAGCAGGTTCGTATTCTGTTTTACTAGAATCAAGAACACGTATCCCCCAACTTAATGGAATAGATGTGTCTAAATCAGGATTTCCTTTTGAATATTGTGCCATCCACGCTTCACCACTTAAACTAAAACTGTAACCATATCTATATTCATAATCACCATAAACATATACATCTCCATAATTTAAGGTTGTTGGAAAACTATTTCCTCCTATTAATGTTTCTGTGGCAGTTGAATAATCTCCTAATAAACATTCATAATTTTCAGAATCCTTTACATAATAAATACCACCTTCTGGGATCGTTTCATTATGAATAACGGGAGCTTCTTCTTTTTTTAATTCTGTTAATATTCCTAATTCTGCTAACCAGTCAGTATATGGGTTTTCACTTCTACTACCTAATATTATCTCTCCATTACTTATTTCTATTAAATCTTTATACTCTTCTTTAAATTCTGGTATTATTTTTTGTATATCTGCTAATTCTGTTGCATTTAATTCACTTTCTCCTCCATTGCCTGTTGCTATTTTTATTTGTTCTTCTCCTTTTTTAACTAACAATATTTCTTGATATGTTCGTATATCACTTTTAAATACTGCTTCTTTTGCCTTTTCTATTATACCACCTTCCATAAAAGTTACAATAACTGCTGCTGTTAATATTATTAGCACAATTATTGTTACGATTAGTGCAACTAAGCTTATACCTGATGTTGTTTTTTTATTCATAAAAATTCCTCCTTTAAAATTTCCATTATTGGCTAATGGTTGCCTAAGTTCTTTTTTATACGACAAAAAGAACTTAAGAACACATTACTTTTTTCGTAATATATTCTTAAGTTCTCTTGTATATTTTGGCATGTCAAATAAAGATGTTTTTATACTATAAACATCCCCCCCCCCCAGTATTTAGCACTTTCTGGCTCTTTTGCTTAGGTTTATTTGACATTTTTTCACCTTCTTTCTGTTTGTAATATATCATATGTATTTCATCTTTTCAAGTACTAAAATAAAAATGTTCCACGTGGAACATTTTTATTGTCTTTTATTTTTATTTAATTGGTTCACTAGATGGCTTACCTGCTTTTCTAGGATATTGTTTTGGAGTATTTCTCTCTTTTTTTATAATAACCAAATTATATTTTAAATCAGTATCAGGTATTGTATATTCAATAACTTCTTGTACTTTTCCTCCTAATATATTGATAGCTTTTTTAGCTTGATTTAATTCTTCATCAATATTAGGCCCTTTCATACAAATTGCTGTACCACCTATCTTTACAAAAGGTAACAGGTATTCAGAAAGAGTAGACATATTGGCTACAGCTCTAGATATTACTACATCAAATTTTTCTCTATTTTCTTTTGCAAAATCTTCTGCTCTTGAATGAACTGTTTGTATTTTATCTAAATTAAGTCTTTTTATTACATCATTAAGATAATTTATTTTCTTATTTACAGCATCTAATAATGTAATATCAATATCTTCTCTTGTAATTTTTAATGGAATCCCAGGAAAACCTGCACCTGTGCCTACATCAAGTACTTTACTATTTTCTTTTATATATTTACTAGGTATAATTGAATCAACAAAATGCTTTTTATATATTTCTTTTTCTTCTGTTATTGTTGTAAGATTAATCTTTTCACTCCACTCTAAAAGTATATCTTTAAAAGAAATAAACTTATTTATCTTTTCATCACTTAACTCAACATTTACTTGATTTAAAAGTTCTTTTAAATACTCTTTATTCATTATTTTTACCCCTTTTATATTGTTCTAGATATATCAATAATACAGAAATATCTGCTGGTGAAATACCAGATATTCTTGATGCTTGTCCTATTGATAATGGTCTAAACTTATCTAGTTTTTGTCTAGCTTCTAAACTAATTCCTTGTAAATTTAAGAAATCTATATCTTGTGGAAGCTTCTTATTTTCTAAATTTTTAAACTTATTAACTTGTTCTTGTTGAATTTTGATATATCCCTCATATTTTATTTCTATTTCTGCTTCTTCCCATACTTGTTTATCTAAATTGGGTCTATTTTCATCTATTTCTTCTAATAATTCATATGTTAATTCTGTTCTTTTTAACAAATCTGCTAATTTCATCCCCATCTCTATTTTAGAAGAGTTGTATTTTTCTAAAAAATTGTTTGTTTTTTCATTTGGTTTAATATTTGTAGTTTTTAATCTTTGTATTTCTTTCTCTATTTCAGCTTTTTTATTTAAAAACTTATTATATCTTTCTTCTGAAATTAAGCCTATTTCATATCCTTTTTGAGTTAATCTCATATCTGCATTATCTTGTCTTAATAAAAGTCTATATTCTGCCCTAGAAGTCATCATCCTATATGGTTCATTTGTTCCTTTTGTCACTAAATCATCTATTAACACACCAATATATGCTTCAGATCTATCTAATATTAGAGGATGTTTACCTTGAATTTTTAATGCTGCATTAATACCAGCTATTAACCCCTGTGCTGCAGCTTCTTCATAACCAGAACTTCCATTTGTTTGACCCGCAAAATATATTCCCTCAATTTCTTTATGTTCTAAAGTTGGGTATACCATAGTTGAATCAATACAATCATATTCAATAGCATATGCTGGTCTCATAAATTCAGCTTTTTCAAGTCCAGGAATTGAATGATATACATCTAATTGTACATCTTCTGGCAAACTAGATGACATTCCTTGAATATACATTTCTTCTGTATTTTCACCCATTGGTTCAATAAATATTTGATGTCTTTCTTTATCTGCAAATCTAACTATCTTATCTTCAATAGAAGGACAATATCTTGGCCCTACACCTTCAATATCTCCTGCATAAAGAGGTGATCTATGTAAATTCTTTTTAATTATTTCATGTGTATCACCTGTTGTATATGTTAAATAACAAGATAATTGTTCTTTCTTATATTCCTCATTTTCAAATGAAAATGGAATAATTGTTTCATCACCTTTTTGTTCTTCCATTTTTGAAAAATCTATTGATCTTCTATTTACTCTAGCTGGCGTTCCTGTTTTAAATCTTCTAAGTTCTACACCTATTCTATTTAAAGCCTCAGATAATTTATTAGCAGGAAAAACTCCATCTGGTCCAGATTCAAAATTAACATCACCTATAAATACTTTTCCTTTTAAATATGTTCCAGTAGCAATTATTATTGCTTTTGTTTCATATATAGCACCAATATTTGTTACAACTTTTTTTATACCATCTTCTATCCTAATATCTACTATCTCAGCTTGTTTTACATCAAGATTTTCTTGAAGTTCTAATGTATGTTTCATATCTTGATGATATTTTTTTCTATCTGATTGTGTTCTTAACGAATATACAGCTGGTCCCTTTGATGTATTAAGCATTCTTGATTGTAATAAAGATTTATCTGCATTTTTTCCCATTTCTCCACCTAATGCATCTATTTCTCTTACTAAATGCCCTTTTGATGTTCCACCTATATTAGGATTACAAGGCATATTTGCTATACATTCTAAACTTATACTAAACATTACTGTTTTTAATCCCATTCTACTTGTTGCAAGTGCTGCTTCACATCCAGCATGTCCTGCTCCAACAACTACTACGTCATATTTTCCTGCATAGTATTCCATATATTATCCTCCTTAGATTTAAATGTTCCACGTGGAACATTTTCTATTTTCCTAAACAAAATTTTGAAAATATTTTAGATATTACTTCTTCTGATACAGTTTTACCTGTAATTTCACCAAGTATTTTCAAACTTTCCATTATTTTTATAGATATTATATCTATTGGTACATTTTCATTAATATTATTTTGAGCTTCTATTATTATATTTAATGCACGAGAAATAACATCTTTATGTCTTGTATTAGTTACAATAACTTCATTTTCACTTATAACTTCATTTATATTACATATATTAAAAATCTCTTGTTCTATTTTTTCTTTACCAATATTTTCCTTAGCTGATATAGCTATTATTTTCACTTCACTATTTATATCTAATATATTTTTTTCAGTTATCTCTTTATTTAAATCTATTTTATTTAATATTACTAAACTATTTTTTGTTTTAATTTTAGTTAAGATTTCTATATCTTGTTTGTTTAATTTAGATGAAGAATCAAGAATAAGAACAACCACATCTGCTGTTTCAACTAATTCTAAAGATTTATCTACACCTATTTTTTCAACAATATCTTTTGTATCTCTAATTCCTGCTGTATCTATTATTTTTACTGGTATTCCTTTTATATTAATATATTCTTCAATTGTATCTCTTGTTGTACCAGCAATATCTGTTACAATTGCTCTCTGCTCTTTTAATAACATATTTAAAACAGATGATTTACCAACATTTGGTCTACCAATTAAAGCTATAGATATTCCTTCTTTTAATATTTTTCCAGTTTCAAAACTATTTTCTAAAAGTAATAGTTTGTTTTTAATTTCTTCAACTTTTTCTCTTAATTTTCTTTCAGAAACTTCCTCAACATCATATTCTGGATAATCTATATTAGCTTCTATATCTGATAAAATATCTAATATTGTATTTTCAATTTCAGTTATTTCATTAGATAAATTTCCTTTTAATTGTTTTTCAGATTCCTTTAATATTTTATCTGTTTTAGAATTAATAATATCTATAATGGCTTCTGCTTGAGATAAATCAATTCTTCCATTTAAAAAAGCTCTTTGTGTAAATTCACCTGGATTTGCTAGTCTAGCACCATTTTTTAATACAAGTGCTAATATTTTATTAATTATTACTGTTCCACCATGGCAATTAATTTCACATACATCTTCTCTAGTAAATGAATTAGGTTTTACAAAAAATGAAACTAAGACTTCATCTATAATATTACCCTCATCAACTATATATCCATAATTAATTGTATTAGCTTTAATTTCAAAATTATCTTTTTTAGTTTTAAATATTTTTTTTATAATATCAAAAGCATTTTCTCCACTAATTCTAATAATACCTATACTAGAAATTCCTGAAGATGTAGCTATTGCAGCAATTGTATCTTCCATTTTTCCTCCTTATATATAAAAAAGAAGTAACTTTCAAAAGTTACTTCTTAACGTTTTAACATTACTATAGTTTTTCTATGCGGTTCTTCTCCTACACTTTTTGTTGTAACTTTTGGATGATCTTTTAAAGCATTATGAATAATTTTTCTTTCATAAGCAACCATTGGTTCAAGTGAAATATTTCTACCTGTTCTAACAACATTTCTAGCTACTTTATTAGCTAACATAGTAAGTGATTCTTCTCTTTTTTCCCTGTAATTTTCAATGTTTAATTGAACTCTAACTCTTCTTTTTATGTTTCTTAATATAACAAGATTTAATATTTTTTGTAAACCATCTAAAGTTTCACCTCTATATCCTATTAAAAATGCAGCTTCCCCACCTGTTAAATTAACTTGAATTGCATTTTCATTAAAAGAAATTTCTTTTTCAATTTTAATATTTTGAACTTTTGCAAAATCATCTAAGAATTTATTCACAATATTTGAAATTTCGTTTTTTAGTTCATCACTAAATTCATTAATTTCTTCTATTTTATTATATTCTTTTTTCTCATTATTTTTAGCTTTAATATCTACCTTTGATGTATGATTTTTATTAATTTTTGTTTCATCAATAACTTTTGCTTGTATTATTGCATATCTTGGTGATAAAATACTAAATAATGTTTTATTAGATTCTTCTAAAACTGTATATTCTATATTATCTTTAGAAGTTTTTAATTCTCTAGCAGCTAATTCAACTGCATCTTCAACGCTTTTCCCTTTAATTTGTATACCTTTATCCATTAAATGTTTTCCTCCAATTTTTTCATATAATATTTAACATATTTATGTTGTACAATTTGTAATATATTACTAGTTAACCAATATAATCCCAGACCTAATGGTACTTGATATGCTATATATCCAGATAATATTGGTAACATATAATTCATCATTTTCATAGAATTTTGTGTTTCCTCAAACTGTGGATTATCTTTGTTTAATTCCTTTTGCATTCTATTAGTTTGAGATATAGAAAATAATGTAACTAATACAGATAGAACTGGTATTATTGCCAAATATAAATTAGCTTGATTATGAGCAGGAACTTCTCCTAAATTAATACCTAAAAAGTTTAAATCTATTCCTATATTAGCGTCTTTTTTTATTATTTCAATTTCAGGATAATATCTTCCTGTATTTTGTACAATACCCCATTGTGTTTTTAATTGTTCTATTTGTGTGGCATCAAATTTTTTCATATAAGTTAATGGATTTGAAACCATATAAAACATTGCTAAAATAATTGGTATTTGTATTAAAGATAGTAAACATCCTGAAAAAGGATTGAAATTATTTTCTCTTTGAATTCTAGCAAACTCTTCTGCATATTTTTGTTGATCATTTTTATATTTTTCTTGCAACTCCATAAGCATAGGTTGAACCTTTGCCATTTTTTTTGTTTCTTTTTGTTGTTTTATTAATAATGGAATTAATAATACTTTTGTTACTAATGTAAATAAAATTATAGCTATTCCAAAATTTCCACAAATATTATATAAAAAATTTAGTAAATAGCCTAAAATATTAGCAAAAAACTTAATTATTTCAAACATATTTTCTCCTCTATATTAATGGATCATATCCACCTTTGCAAAATGGATTACATCTTAATATTCTTTTTATTCCTAACCAAATTCCTTTTAAAACACCATATTTTTCAATAGCCTGTTTTGTATATTCAGAACAAGTTGGAGTAAATCTACAGCTATTTCCAATAATCGGTGAAAGTGTTTTTTTATATACATTAATTAAAAAAATACAAACCTTTTTCATATTAATTCACTTTCTTTCATTAACTTTTGTAAATCTTCTAAAATATCTGTACTTTTTAAATTTTTCACTTCATTTTTTGTTTTCCACATAATAATAAGCTTGTACCCTTTTTGTATATCTTTTTCAATTTTTGTATAAGCTTCTCTTATTATTCTCCTAGTCCTATTACGAAAAACACTATTTCCTGCTTTTCTACTAACAACAAAACCTATTTTATTTTTAGTTTCATCATTTTCCTTCATTAAATATACTCTAATATATTTACCAGAATACCATTTTCCTTTTTGTAATATTCTTTTAAATTCATAATTTTTCTTTAAAGTAATAGTATTTTTCATAATTTCCTTTCATTGCAAAGAAAGACTACAATCTTTTTTGCAGTCTTCTAAGCACAAAGTTTTTTTCTTCCTTTTAATTTTCTTCTTTTTAAAACTTTAATTCCATTAGCTGTACTCATTCTTTTTCTGAAACCGTGTTCTTTAGCTCTTTGTCTTTTTTTAGGTTGATATGTTCTTTTCATTTTTGCACCTCCCATAGATTATTTTTTTATATAAAAATATATTTTCACACATAAATGCTTATCAATTATATATTATGTAACCAAATTTGTCAACAGAATAGCTTTATTTTGTTTAAAAAAATACTAATAATATATTTATATTTTTAACAAGTTATGTCAACGAAATGTTTTATTTTGTCATATAATGTGATATAATGTATATATAATATTGTTTTGTACGAAAGGAGGAATTAAAATGAATATTAAAAATATATTAAAATACTTTTTAAGAATTAATTTAATAATTATTTTTATTTTCTCTTTTTCATATACAATAACTATTTCCCTTGAAGGAGATATTTCTAATTTAAAAACAGAAATTAATAATAGAAAAACAGTTATAGAAACAAAACCTAAATATGAAGAAATATGTATTTCAGAAAGATATACAACTTTTAATGGTAACCAAATAAATAGAACAACAAATATTAAATTAGCTACAGATTTTATTAATGGAACAATACTTCAACCTGGTGAAGAGTTCTCATACAACACAGTAGTTGGAAAACGTACTTCTAGTAGAGGTTTTAAAGCAGCTGATGGTTTTGTAAAAGACCTTGAAAATGGTGGATATAAAACACAAAAGATGATTGGCGGAGGAATTTGCCAAGTATCTTCAACCCTACATATGTCAGTAAAATCTGCCAAATTAAAAGTAACTGAAAGAAAAGTTCATGGAATGCCTGTTTCATATTGTTCTAGAGCTGATGAAGCTACAGTTTCATGGGGCACAATAGATTTTAAATTTGTTAATAATACAGAAAATAAAATACGAATTGAAGCATACATAGAAAATAATACAAAAAATGTTCCATATAAAGTTGTTTGTAAGATATGGAAAACTGTAGAAGTTAAATAAAAAACTTTTAGAAATCTATTCTAAAAGTTTTTTATTTTGTTTTTATTCTTTTTCTGCAAAATAATCTGTTGTAATTATTTTATCATTTATTTGTTTTATTTTATTTATATAAATATTAGTATTATATATATATTGTTTCTGCTCTTCTGTATAATTTTCATCATATCCTTTATAATATATTTCTCCATCATACCAATAACCATTTGGAAAATATACTAATCCTTTATATTCATTATCAAATATATCTCTACCAATATAATATTTTGAATTTTCAAAACCTAATAAATTGTTTATTGTTGGTAACAAATCTATTGTGCTTGCTACTTTATCTATTTGCATTGGTTCAATATCTTTTGAATATATAAAAAATGGTACTTTTTCATATATATCTGAGCCGGCTTGTTTAGTCAATTCAGCTAGTTTTTCTTTATCTTCTATTGCATATGCAAAATGATCTGTAAATGCTATTATTACTGTATTTTCTAATAATCCATCATTTTCTAATCTTTCAAGTAGTATTCTAAAAAATTCATCTGTATCATGTGTTAAAATATTTGCATTTCTAAACTCTTCTACAATACTTTCATCATTTAGTTCTGGATATTTTTCTCGTGCTTGAATAAGTTTTTTATCTTCTACTGTATATGGAAGATGTGCTGTATATGTTATTATAAAATCATAAAATTTTTCGTTTTCAATCATTTTATTATATATTTCATCACTAGTAACAGTTTCACTATCTAATACTGCTTTTTCAGTTTCTATATAATCCATAAAACACACATATTCTTCATATCCAAAACGTTTATGCATTGGCTCTCTATTATAGAATTCTCTTGTATTAAAATGAAAAGATTTTGAAGTATATCCATTATCTTTAAATACATTCCCTATTCCATTTGGAAATATATTTTTAGTAAGTATTGATGCTGATGAAATTGTTGATGGACAGTAATATCCTGTATTAAACGCAAATTCAGCATTAAATGTATAACCTGTACCTACTGTTGGCATATAGAAATTAGTAAAATTAATTCCATTATCCATCATATATTTTATTGTAGGAGTATATTCTTCTGTAATAAGCCAGTCATCCATGCTTTCCATCATAACAACTATTACATTTTTATCTTTAAATATACCTGTCATTTCATTTTGTTTAAAATCTTCTTTTTCTTCAAAATATTTATCTATTTCTTTATGAATAGCTTCTGTATCTTCTTTTAGTCCAGCAATTCCTTTTACAATACTTTTAAAAGTATATTGGTAAAAACCTGCAATATTTAAAGATTGATTAGCATCTGTAAAAGCATCATATATTAATGTTGGTCTTTGCCAAAATTCCCATGCTCCTTCTTCTAAATCTTTTTTTGTATTATAATCCATTAATTTTTCAAGAGAAATTAGAATTGTACATGTTATTAATAAAATCAACATTTTCTTTTTGCTTAATTTATTTTCTGTCCATAATATACAAGTAATAATTATTGAAGATATATATAATATTGCTATTAATATAAATTTAATATTTATATTAGATAAAATATATCCAATGTAATCTGTAACTTCAGAAACTAAAAATATATTATTTATCCATAAATATTGTGAAAATATATTATAGTAAATATAGTTTGCTGCAAAATATATTCCAAAAGATAATGTTATTATTATATAAAGTATTCTACCAATCTTTTTAGGCATAATAACCCAACAAATAAATATCATCAATGTTATCCAACAAATACTAAATAAAACAGGGACAATATAATATATTGGTTCAGAAATATATATAAAGTTAACAATATATCTTAAAAACACGTCTGCAGTAACTAATGGAAATGCTGCAAATATACAAAATATAATATTATATAATAGTGTATTTTTATTTTCCAATAATTTTTTCATATACTATTCCCTTCTTTTTTCAATAACTTTTTCTATTCCTAATGATGAAAACCAAATAAATAAATATGATACAATAAATGAATATCTAGGTTGAATTTCAATTATGGAAAATACTAAAATATATCCACCTATTAATATATACATAAAATTAATTAATTTGTTTTCATTATTTTTTAGCCCTATTATACTAAATGTTAAAATACCTATATTAAATATATTATAGAAAACATCTATAATATGTAGATTATAATTTGTTCCTAATGTAGCCCAATATACTCCTCCATTACTTCCATTTCCCCACATTATTCCTATTTTCTTAATTAATAAAGTAATAATTTTAATAATTGGTGTTTCTTTTATTCTATTTACTACATATTCCTTACATTCATTTTCAAAATTTTCATTTTTTAAATTATCATTTATATATTTGCCATCTTGTTCATTCCACATTCCATTACTTTCAATATTTGTTCCTTTTAATATAGAAGTTATACTTGGTTCTACTGCATCATATAATGGTCTTTCTATTATACCTGTAAATAATAATATTGAACTTACTAAACATGTAATAAAAATATATCCTAATACTACACATAAACAATTTATTATTCTTCTATTTTTCTTAAAAAATATTATATATACACAAACTGCGATTAATATAACTATTGCTATTGCTCTAAATAAATTTGCTATACCTAAAATTATTCCTGTAATTAATAATAAAATATTTTCCTTTAAAATATTTTTTCTATCTTTAAATTCATCTAATTTAATAGTATTAAATAATAGTAATATTCCAATTAAATATGTCCATATAACTAAATTTTCTGTACAATATGTTGATATATATGCTATAAAAGCAGGGAATATTGAAGCTATTATTAAACATATTAATTGGCCTTTTTCTGTTTTTAATATTTTTTTAGATATAATATATATTAAAAACATTGAAAAAATAGAAAATATTAAATTAATAAATTTATATACTATTAAATGCGAAGTAGGGAATAGCTTTATTAAAAAACTCATATATATTAAACTTGGTATTAAATGTGGAAATCTTGCAAAATATCCAAAACCATATAATTCATAAAAGTTACCATTTAAAAGTTGTTTTGCTGAATTATACATTGTTAAATAATCTGATACAATTGGTGTATTAATATTTAAAAGCCAAAAAACTCTTAAAACAGTTCCAAATAGCATTATTAATATTATTTTCTTTTTTTTAGATATTTTACTTTTTAATATAAAAATATCTATTAATATAGTTAATATATACATTATTATTAATATAATATTAAAATTGCTTAATACAAATTTATTTTTATATATTTCTGTACTTATTGAAAATATATTTCCTATAATCATTCCTATAAAAATTATAAGTAGTGATATTCTCATAAAAATATTTAAGTATTTTTCTACTTTATTCAATTTAAAAATCCTTTCAATTTGTTATTTCAACATTATAATATATTATTTTATATAACAAGTCAATTAAATATACCTATAATTTATAATTTAATTGTGTTCAAACACATAGCATATAAGCTTTTCATGACTTATCCACATTTTTTTCCACAATTTTTATTCTTTTTTCAAAAAACATATTGATTATTTAAAAAACTTTTGATATATTTAGGGAAGTAAAGAATGAGATAATTATTAATAACAATTAATAGTTGTTAATACAAAAATATAAAGGTGGTGCAAAATTGGAAAACTTTATAGACACTTGGGACAAGGTTATAGAAATATTAAAACCTGAAATGCCTAGTATAAGTTTAGATACTTGGATAAAACCATTAGAATTAGTTGAAAAAACTGATACTAAATTAATATTTAAAGCACAACAAGATTACCAAAAAACTATTGTTGAAACAAGATATCTATCATTATTAAAAACAGCTTTATCATATGTAACTAAAAGAGATTATGATATTTCAATAATTCTTTCTGAAAAAGCTGAAAAAACTGATGAAGATGTTATTTCAAATATTTATGGATATTCAAATACTTGTTTAAATCCTAAATATACTTTTGATAATTTTGTTATAGGAAATAATACTAGATTTGCACATGCTGCATGTTTAGCTGTTGCTGAAGCTCCTTCAACAGCATATAATCCATTATTTATATATGGTGGAGTAGGGCTTGGTAAAACTCACTTAATGCATGCTATTGGTAATTTCATGATAGAAAGAGATCCTAATGCAAAAGTATTATATGTAACATCTGAAAGATTTTTAAATGATTTAGTAAATGCTATTGGTGAAAATAAAAATGAAGAATTTAGATTAAAATATAGAAATATTGATTTATTATTAATAGATGATATTCAATTCATAGCTAAAAAAGAAAGATGTCAAGAAGAGTTTTTCCACACATTTAATACTTTATATGAACAAGGTAAACAAATAGTATTAACAAGTGATAAACCACCAAAAGATATAAATCCGTTAGAAGAAAGATTAAAATCTAGGTTTGAATGGGGATTAATTGCAGACATTCAACCACCAGAATATGAAACAAGGTTAGCAATTTTGAGAAAAAAAGCTCAAAATGAAAAAATAGTAATTGATGATGATATTTTAGCACATATAGCACAAAAAATTGACTCAAACATTAGGGAATTAGAAGGTACACTAAATAAAATTATTGCAGAAGCTTCACTTACTAATAGTCCAATCACAATGGAATGTGCACTAAAAGCAATTAGTCATATGTCATCTTCAAATTCAAGATTATTAACATCTTCATTAATAATTGAAACAGTAGCAAGATATTTTGATATTACAGTAGAAGACATGCTTAAACCAACAAGGGAAGCAAGTATAGCTCTTCCAAGACAAATTGCAATGTATTTGTGTAGAGAAATGGCAAATATGTCTTATCCTAAAATATCTGCTGATTTTAAGAAAAAAGATCACACTACTGTTATGCATGCTTGTTCAAAAATCTCTAAAGAAATAAAAGAGAAGTATGATGTTAGACAAGCTGTGGATAACATTAAAGAATTGTTGATAACTAAATAGCCCTTATTTCCGTAGTTTGAGAGCATATTTTACATAATTATATAAAATATGACAAATTTAAAATCCTACTTACGGAACAGCTACAAAGGTTATCAACATCTAATTGTGAATTGCTTGTGGACAAACTGTTGATAAGTTAGTTTTACACAATTTGAAAAAAATATGAACATTTTATTCATTGTTTTTCCACAAAGTTATACACAAGATAAAATATAGGCATTTTAATAGTTTAACTGGTTTTCCACAAAATCCACAGGACTTACTATTATTATTACTATAAAATATTATATATATTAAAGGAGTAAATTTTATGAAAATCGTTTGCGAAAAAGAAAAATTATTAAAAGGATTAAATTGTGTACAAAGAGCAACTAGTTCAAAATCAACTATGCCTATACTTTTTGGTATACTTATACAAACAAATGATAATCAATTAAGATTAACTACATATGATTTAGAAATAGGTATTGAATATGTAATGGATTGTGAAATAGCTGAGCAAGGTGCAACAGTTGTTGATGCAAAAACATTTATTGAAATTATAAGAAAATTACCTAATAATAAAATTAATATTGAATTATTAGAAGATAATAATCAATTATTAATTGAATGTGAAGAAAGTGTATATAAATTATCTACTATGAACCCAGAAGAATTTCCTGAGTTACCTAAAATAGAAGTAGAAAAATCAATTGAATTAACAGATATGACATTTAAATCAATGATAAAGAAGACTATTTTTGCAGTAAGTTTAGATGAAACTAAACCAATATTTACAGGATGTTTAATAGAAGTATTAAAAGACAAAGTAAATTTAGTTTCAATTGATGGATTTAGATTAGCATTTGTTACTGAAAAAATATTTAATGTTAACGAACCATTTAAAGCTGTAATACCAGGAAAAACTTTAAATGAAATAAATAAAATATTAGCAGAAGACGGAACAAAAGTTAATATTGGAATTTCTAAGAATCAAGCAATGTTTGAAATGGGAGATTGCAAACTTGTTTCAAGATTATTAGAAGGAGAATTCTTAAATTATGAAAATGTAATTCCAAAAGATAGAGAAACAAGAGTAAAGATTAATACTAATACATTAATTCAAGTTATTGAAAGAGCTTCATTAGTTAGTTTTTCAACAGATGAAAAAAGCAAGAAGTTCCCACTTAAATTACATATAGAAGTAGGAAAACTTACTATTACATGTAATGGTTCAATAGGAAATGCAAAGGAAGAACTATATATTGAAACAGAAGGTAAAGAATTAGAAATAGGATTTAATCACAAATATTTATTAGATGCTTTAAAAGCATGTGATGATGAAGAAGTGTATATAGATTTTGGTACATCAGTTTCACCTTGTATTATTAGAGGTAAGGACAAAGATGTATACTTATATATGGTATTACCAGTTAGATTAACTGATTAATTAATAAATAACAAAAGAAAATTGAAATAGGAGGAAATATAATGGCAGAAAATGAAAATAAATATGGCGAAAATCAGATTCAAGTATTAGAAGGATTAGAAGCTGTTAGAAAAAGACCAGGTATGTATATTGGTTCTGTATCAGCAAGAGGATTACATCATTTAGTATATGAAATAGTGGATAACTCTGTGGATGAAGCTTTGGCTGGATATTGCAGTGAAATTAATGTTTCTATAAATGAAGATAATACAATAACTGTAAAAGATAATGGTAGAGGAATACCAGTTGGAATACATCCAAAACAAGGAATTCCAACAGTTGAAGTTGTTTATACAATACTTCATGCTGGTGGAAAATTTGGAGATGGTGGATATAAAGTATCTGGTGGACTTCATGGTGTTGGTGCATCTGTTGTTAACGCATTATCTGAATGGACAGAAGTTATTGTTGAAAGAGATGGTGGAAAACATAGAATTAAATTTGAAAGAGGAAAAACTGTTGAAAAATTCGAAAGAATAGGGGATAGTAAAAAAACAGGTACAACAGTTACATTTAAACCAGATGACACTATTTTTGAAACAGTTGAATTTGATGAAAATATTTTACTTCAAAGATTTAGAGAAATGGCATTTTTAACAAAAGGGTTAAAAATTACATTAATAGATAAAAGAGTAGAAGAGCCAAAAGAAAAAGTATTTCATTATGAAGGTGGATTAAATTCTTTTGTTGAATTTTTAAATAAAAATAAAGAAATAATTAATAAAGTGCCAATATATATAGAAAAAGATGGAGAAGTTCCTGTTGAAATAGCAATTCAATTTAATACATCATATACAGAAAACTTATATTCTTTTGTTAATAATATTAATACAATTGAAGGTGGAACTCATTTAGAAGGATTTAAAAGGGCTCTAACTAAAATATTTAATGATTATGCAAGGAAGAATAATATATTAAAAGAAAAAGATGGAAATCTTCAAGGTGAAGATATTAGGGAAGGTATAACTGCAGTAATTAGTGTTAAAATATCTGAACCTCAATTTGAAGGACAAACAAAAACTAAATTAGGTAATAGCAATGTTACAGGTATTGTTATGTCTGCTATGAATGATCAATTAGTACCATTTTTAGAAGAAAATCCTGCTATTGCAAAAGCTATTTTAGAAAAATGTATAAGTGCTTCAAGAGCTAGGGAAGCAGCAAGAAAAGCAAGAGAACTTATTAGAAGAAAAAATGTTTTAGAAAGTAATTCTCTTCCTGGAAAATTAGCTGATTGTTCTGAAAAAGATCCTTCACTTTGTGAAATATATATTGTCGAAGGAGATTCTGCGGGTGGTTCAGCAAAACAAGGTAGAGATAGAAAATTCCAAGCAATACTACCTCTTTGGGGTAAAATGCTTAATGTTGAAAAAACAAGAGTAGACAAAGTATATAATAATGAAAAATTAGTACCAGTAATTACAGCTGTTGGAGCTGGTATTGGTTCAGATTTTGATATAACTAAAATTAGATATAGTAAAATTATAATAATGGCTGATGCCGATGTTGATGGTGCACATATTAGAACATTATTATTAACATTTTTCTTTAGATATATGAGACCATTAGTTGAAAATGGAAACATATATTTAGCACAACCACCTCTATATAAAATTTCAAAAAGAGGTATGAAAGATATTTATTTATATAATGATAATGATTTAAATAAAACATTAGATGAAATAGGAAAAGAAAATGTTACTATTCAAAGATATAAAGGTCTTGGTGAAATGAACCCTGAACAATTATGGGAAACAACAATGGATCCAGCACATAGAACATTAATACAAGTTACATTAGAAGATGCTGTTCAAGCAGATGAAACATTTACTGTATTAATGGGAGAAGAAGTAGAACCTCGTAGATTATTCATTCAAGAAAATGCTAAATATGTTAAAAATTTAGATATATAAGGAGTATATATGAATAAAAAAGGTATAAGCTTAGTTGCTCTTACTATAACAATAATAGTTATGACTATAATTACAGCAACTATAGTTATTACAGGTTTAGATTTAAATAAAACTACAGATTTAATTAAATTTGAGAAAAGTATCACTTTAATAGAAAAAACAATAAGAAAAGAATATATAAAAGATAATATTATTGGAATTTCACTAAAAAATTATGAATTAAATTCTAATAATGAGCAAGATGAATTTAATTTTACAGAAGAAGAATTAAATAATATATTAACAGAAATAAAAGAAATATATACAACAATAGAAATAGATAATGAAAAAGAGGAATACTATTTATTAAATAAAGAACATTTATTAAAATTAGGTTTAAATGAGATATATGAGGAATATTTAGTAAATTATAAATATGGTTATGTTTTTTGCTTAACACCCGTAATTGATGAAAATAATAATAATATGTATACTACTCAATTTATAAAAGAATTAATTGATACAAAAAATGAATATCCTTTAGTAATAAATAGTAGAAGAAATCAAGCTATTAATTATAGAATATATGGAAATAGTGTTCAAAATGGAACGCCTACACCAGAGAATCCTGTAGAAGTGCAAAGTGTGGGTGAAAAAGTTGAAACTTTATTTGATAAATCTTTATATAGTTCAATAGATGTATTTAATACAGAACATAGTTCAGGTCTATATTTATATACATATATTGAAGGTTTAAAAATGAACACAGATTATATTGTTAAGGTTATTAGAAATAATGGAAGTAAATTTAATTCTGTTGCATCAACATTATTAATATCTGGTTCAACGTTTGATGTATCATCTGGAAAATATACAGTTGTTTCTAACACTAGTGGAACAGATACTGAAGAAAAAACATATACGACAGATAAAAACGGAAGACTTACTATTGGTATTTCTAATAGTAATATGACACAAGAAAATTTAAATACTATTTTTACAAATACGGATATAATAATTGTAGAAAAAGAAGATAAAGAATATTTAAATAAATATAAAATACCTATAAATATTAAAGGTAAGAATCTAGTTGATATAAGTAAATTAACTCATACAAAATCTAATTTAATTGTTAATGAAACATCAACAAATTCTTGGACTGTACAAGGAGCAGAAGGAGCATCAGAATTAGCATATAGTGCAGGAGAAATTAGGTCTGTTTTTCAAAATAAATTAGAAGCAAATAAAGATTATACATTAAGTTTTTATATTACTTTATTAGAACAAGGAATATATAATAATAATTTTTGCATATATTTAGGAAATAGTAAAACAGATTATGCAAAAAAACAATTTAGATATTCAAATTTAGAAGTTGGTAAAAGAGTAAAAATAGAAACGAAATTTAATGTAAATTTTGAAATTGGTACATTAACTATGCGTTTAAATAATAATAAATATTTGATAGAAATGGATACTATGCAAATAGAAGAAGGAACGGTAGCAACAGAATATGTACAAGGATTTAATGAAAAAATAAACATATATTTAGATGAACCATTAAGAGGAATAAATTGTTATTATGATTATGTAGATTTTAAAGAGCAAAAAGTATATAGAATAATAAATGAAAAAGTATTTGATGGTACTGAAAATTTTAGTATATTTACAGCTAATAATGTTAATTATTTTAGAATTTTTTTAAGTAATTTTGAATATCTTCCATGGAGTGATGATTCAACTAATTTATATAAAAATGGATTATGTAATAAATATCCAGTTGTAATGCAAGATAATAGAGTAAATAATACATTGTCTGCAGCTGCTGGAAATTTATATACTTATGATTTTGGTAATAATTCTTATGAAACAGTAGAGGCATTTAAAGAAAATTTAGCTAGTGAATATAATAAGGGAATTCCATTGAAAATATATATGGTAAGACCAACAGCAAGTGAACAAAATATTCAAATTCCAGAAATGTTATTAAATATTGGTACAAATACAATTGAAACAGCTACTACTATTAATCCAAGTAAAATAGAAGTACAATATTATGAACAATAAAACAAATAAAAAGAATTTAGATTAATTTAAAAATCTAAATTCTTTTTTACTATAACTTAATATTTAAACAATTATATATTAGTACAAAAGCATCTTCTCTAATTAATTCAGTTTTTACTTTTAAATCAGTATTTTTAGTTATTTGTAATTCTTCAGCTTTTGAAATATAATCATCTGGCCAAATAGTTAATCCATTATCTTTATTAACTAACCTAACAAGAATAGTTAATACTTCTTCATATTTAATGTAATCATTTGGTCTAAATTTACCATCACCATCACCAATTAAATATCCTTCATTTACACAAATATATATATTATTATATCCCCAAAATGATTTATTAACATCAGTAAAATTAATTTTCTTATTTGTAACTTCAGTATTTTCTTTTCCAATTAATCTAACAATAACTGTTGCAAATTCTGCTCTAGTAAATTTTTTTGTTAACATTAAATTTCCATGTTCATCTCCAATTATTATTTTCATTTTTTTTAAAGCAATTATTGCATTATCTATATATTCTTGGTCAATTTCTTTTTTTACTTCAATATCTATTTCAATATTTTCTTCATTAACTTCTACTGAAAAAGCTAAAGTAGTAAATAAAGAAATACATATTACTAAACATATTAATATTTTTTTCATCATTATCACCTAAATATATCTTATATTATTTTTATATAAAAGTAAATAGAAATATATTGAAAAACGTTTTCTTATATGATATATTAATTCAAAAATAAAGTTTATTAAATCTAAAATATTTTATTTTAGAAGGAGAAATAAATATATTTTGTAATAAAGAGGATAAACATATGATAAAAAAACATACTTTTTTAAAAATGTTTTTTAAAAACATACAATGTTTTTTTGTAGCGAAAAAAAATGTAATGTAAAAAGCTTTCCTAATAAAGAAAAAATTGAAAAAATATATAGTGGTTGTGATACAAAAATGATTGTGTATCGTTGTAAAAAAGAAGTAATAAGAAAACAAAAAAAAGAAAAGTAAGAGGGGAGATATCATATGTTAGAAATATATAATAAATTAATTAGGGATAATCTTGTTGAACATATGAGAAACAAAGGCTTGCAAGTAGAGTATGAAATACTTGATGAAAAAAGATATATTGAAGAACTTAACAAGAAACTTCTTGAAGAAGTAAATGAATATTTGCGGGATTATAGTATAGAGGAAATGGCAGATATTATGGAAGTAATATATGCTATTTTGGAAACAAAAAATATATCTATAGAGGAAGTAGATAAAGTAAGATTAGAAAAAAGATTAAGAAAAGGAGCATTTAAAGATAGAATTTTCTTGAAAACAGTCGAAGAATAATAAAAAGCTACACTAAGTAATATTTTATTTAGTGTAGTTTTTGTTTATAAAAAAATTAACGTTTTTCTTGCATTTTTACACTATTTTTTATACTTTTTTACTTGCATATTTGAAATGTGTTTGATATAATGTTGAGGTAAAGAGTCCGTAAGGAAAATTAGTAAATATTCATAAGAAAAGTGAGGTAAATTTAGATGTTAGAAATGGAAAATAAAGATGGAAAAATTATACCAGTAGAAATTAATCAGGAGATGAAAAAAGCATATATAGATTATGCAATGAGTGTTATTGTATCTCGTGCACTTCCTGATGTAAGAGATGGTTTAAAACCAGTTCATAGAAGAATTTTATATACAATGTATGAAGATGGTTTTACACCAGATAAAGGATACAGAAAATGTGCTACTACTGTTGGTGATGTTTTAGGTAGATATCATCCACATGGGGATAGTTCTGTTTATGATGCATTAGTTAGAATGGCACAAGATTTTACTATGAGATATGCTACAATTGACGGACATGGTAACTTTGGTTCTGTTGATGGTGACAGTGCAGCGGCTTACCGTTATACTGAAGCAAGAATGTCTAAAATTGCAACATTAATGTTAGAAGATATAGATAAAAATACAGTAGAATTTATGCCTAACTTTGATGACAGATTAAAAGAACCTACTGTTTTACCATCAAAAATACCTCATTTATTAATAAATGGTTCTTCTGGAATTGCTGTTGGTATGGCAACAAATATACCACCACACAATTTAACAGAAGTAATTAATGCATTAGTTAGAATGCTTGAACAAGACAATGTAACTGATGAAGAAATTATGGCAGAAATAAAAGGGCCAGATTTTCCAACAGGAGCTATTATTCTGGGATATGATGGAATTAAAAAAGCATATACAACAGGTAGAGGAAAAATTACAGTAAGAGCAAAAGCTGAAATTGAAGAAATGAGTAATACAAGACAAAGAATTATTGTTACTGAAATACCTTATGGTGTTAATAAAGCTAGATTAGTTGAAAATATTGCTCATCAAGTTAGAGATAAAAAATTAGAAGGCATATCAGATTTAAGAGATGAATCAGATAGAGATGGTATGAGAATTGTAATTGAATTAAAAAGAGATGCAAATGCAAATGTTGTTTTAAATCAATTATATAAAAATACTCAAATGCAAGATACGTTTGGTATGATTAATTTGTCTTTGGTTAATGGTGAGCCAAAAATATTAACATTAAGACAAACATTAGAATATTATATTGAACATAGAAAAGAAGTTGTAATTAGAAGAACACAATTTGATTTAGAAAAAGCACAAGCTAGACTACATATTTTAGAAGGATTAAAAATTGCTTTAGATAATATTGATGAAGTTATTAATATTATTAGAAATGCATATGATGATGCAAAAGAGCAATTAATGAAGAGATTTAATTTAACTGAAATTCAAGCTCAATCAATTCTAGATATGAGATTAAAAACATTATCTGGATTGCAAAGAGAAAAAATTGAACAAGAATACAACGAATTACTTGCATTTATAAATAAATGTAAAGAAATTCTTGGAAGTGAAAGATTAGTTTTCGATATAATTAGAGATGAATTATTAGAAGTAAAAGAAAAATATGGTGATGAACGAAGAACTAAAATTGTTGCAGCTGAAGGAGAAATTGAAATTGAAGATTTAATCAAAGAAGAAGAAACTGTTATTGCTTTAACACATTTTGGCTATATAAAAAGAGTACCAATTAATACATATAAGAGCCAAAGAAGAGGTGGAAAAGGTATTACAGGTATTTCTACAAGAGAAGAAGACTTTGTTAAACAATTATTTATTTCTTCAACACATGATACTATATTATTCTTTACAAACAATGGTAAAGTATATAGATTAAGAGGTTATGAAGTTCCAGAAGCAGGAAGAACTGCAAAAGGCACTGCAATTGTTAATTTACTTCAATTAGATGCAGGAGAAAAAGTAACTGCTGTAATGCCAGTTAAAGTATTTGCAGAAGGTCAATATTTATTAATGACTACTAAAAAAGGTTTAGTTAAGAAAACTGCTTTAACTGAATATATAAATGTAAGAAAGAGTGGGCTTCAAGGAATTAATTTAAATGAAGATGATGAATTAATAGATGTTAGATTAACAGATGGAGAAAACGATATTGTTTTAGTTACTAAAAATGGTATATCAATTAAATTTAATGAAAAAGATGTACGTTCAGTTGGTAGAGTATCAAAAGGTGTAATAGGTATTAAATTAGATGATGAAGATGAATTAATTGGAATGGAAATAATTCAAAATGAAAAAGATTATCTGTTAGCTATTACTGAAAATGGATTTGGTAAAAGAACGGAATTAGAAGAATATAGACATCAAGGAAGAGGCGGAAAAGGTGTAATTACATATAAAATTACTGAAAAAACTGGACAGTTAGTAGGAATTAAAATTGTTAAAGATAGTGATGATGTAATGTTAATTACAGATACAGGTATAGTTATTAGAATGAATGTTTCTGAAATAAGTGTACTAGGAAGATCAACACAAGGTGTAACATTAATGAGAACTAGTGATGGTGGAAAAGTTGTTAGTGTTGCAAAAGTTGAAAGTGATGAAGAAGAAGATAATCAATTAAGTTTATTAGATGATAATAAATAGGAAAAGAGGTAATCTATTATGATGATATCACCAGAAGTATATAAAGAAGAAAATAAAGATAAAGAATTAAAAGAATTATTAGTAGAAAGAAATAAATTGATAAAATATATGAATGAATATGAAAATGATAGTATTAATAATGAGAGAAAAAGTGATATAGGGATTATAATATCACCTTCACCAAGTACTAGATATTATTGGTATAATTATTATTTAAAAGAAATTACTGATTTAATAATAGAAAAGCTAGATGATAATAAATAGGAGGAAAATAAAAAATGTCAAGCGAAAAAGGTTTTGTAAAAGAAATAACTAATATGGAAGATGATTTTGCTACATGGTATACAGATGTTGTTAGAAAAGCAGAATTAGCAGATTATACAGATGTAAAAGGTTGTATGGTTATAAGACCGTATGGTTATGCAATATGGGAAAATATTCAAAAAGAATTAGATAGAAGATTTAAAGAAACAGGTCATAAAAATGCATATTTCCCGCTGTTCATACCGGAAAGTTTGCTTAACAAAGAAAAAGAACATGTTGAAGGATTTGCTCCAGAGGTAGCATGGGTTACACATGGTGGAAGTGAAAAACTTGAAGAAAGACTTTGTGTAAGACCTACATCAGAAACTATATTTTCTACAATGTATTCTAAATGGATACAATCATGGAGAGATTTACCACTTCTTATAAATCAATGGGCAAATGTAGTTAGATGGGAAAAAACAACAAGACCTTTTTTAAGAAGTTCAGAGTTTTTATGGCAAGAAGGGCATACAATGCATGCTACTGAAGAAGAAGCAATGAAAGAAACATTAAAAATATTAAATATTTATTCAGATTTTTGTGAAGAATTTTTAGCAATTCCAATGATTAAAGGAAGAAAATCTGAAAAAGAAAAATTTGCAGGTGCAGAAGCTACCTTTACTATTGAAGCTATGATGCATGATGGAAAAGCGCTTCAATCTGGTACTTCACATTATTTTGGACAAGGATTTGCAAAAGCTTTTGATGTTAAATTCCAAAATAAAGAAGGAAAAGAAGAGTATTGTTATCAAACATCATGGGGAGTTTCAACTAGATTAATTGGTGGTTTAATTATGACACATGGAGATAATAGAGGATTAAAACTACCGCCAAGAATAGCACCAGTGCAAGTTATAGTAGTTCCAATTGCTATGCATAAAGAAGGTGTTCTTGAAAAAGCAGCAGATTTAGCTGAGTTTTTAAAGAAAAGATATAGAGTTGAAATAGATGCAAGAGAAGAATATTCTCCAGGATATAAATTTAATGAATGGGAAATGAAAGGTGTTCCTATTAGATTAGAAATAGGGCCTAGAGATATTGAAAATGGTGAATGTGTATTAGTTAGAAGAGATACAGGAGATAAAATAACAATAAAAATGACTGATGCATATGATGAAATAGAAAATGTATTAAATGATATTCACAACAATATGTTATTAAGTGCATTTAATAATAGACAAGCAAATACATTTATGGCTAGCAATATGGATGAATTAAAGAATATATATGAAAACAAACAAGGTTTTGCAAAAGCTATGTGGTGTGGAAGTAGAGAATGTGAAGAAAAAATAAAAGAAGAAGTTGGAATCTCTATTAGATGTATACCATTTGAGCAAGAAAACCTTGGAGATAAATGTGTATGTTGTGGTAATCATGCGGATAATATGGTATATATGGGAAAACAATATTAAGAGTTAAAGAGGTTAGCAACAAATATGCTAATCTCTTTTAAAATATTTGAAAGGAGTATTTATGAGATTAAGTAAAGAGTTTTTTTATACATTAAGAGAAGATGCAAAAGATGAAGAATCAGTAAGTGGTAATCTTTTAGTTAAAAGTGGAATGTTCAAGAAAATAAGTAATGGTATATATATTAAAATGCCTCTAGGATTAAAGGTTATAAATAATGTTTCTAATATTGTTAGAAAATGTATGAATGAAGCTGGTGCAACTGAGCTTAGTATGCCAATGCTACTTCCAATTGAATATTTTGAAAAAGCAGGTAGAAAAGATATTTTTGGTAAAAGTATGTTTTCTCTTCATGATAGATATGATAGACAGTATGCATTAGGACCAACACATGAAGAATTTTTTACAGTAACTGCTATGAATAAAGTTAATTCATATAAGGATTTACCTTTTACAATATATCAGATTGGGAATAAATATAGAGATGAAATTAGACCAAGACTAGGACTTATTCGTGTTAGAGAATTTTTAATGAAAGATGCATATAGTTTTGATACTGATTTAGAAAGTTTAGATGAATCATATAAAAAAATGTATGATGCTTATCATAAAATTTTTAAGGAAGTAGGTTTAGATTATGTTGTTGTAACAGCAGATACAGGTGCTATGGGTGGTCTTTTATCTGAAGAGTTCCAAGCTGTTACAGATATTGGCGAAGATATTTTAGTGCTTTGTGATAACTGTTCTTATTCTTCAAATGTTGAAGTAAGTAAATGTGTAAAAAATGAGAATATAGATAATGAAGAAGAAAAAAAATATGAAGAAGTTTATACTCCAAATGCAGGTAAAATTGAAGATGTAGTAGAGTATTTAAATTTACCTATTTCTAAATTCGTTAAAACAATGATATATAATGTTGATAGTAAATTTTATGCTTGTATGGTTGAAGGTGATAGAGAAATTAACGAAACAAAACTTGCTAAAGTATTAAATGCTAAAGAAGTTTGTTTAGCAGAAGCAGAAGATGTTATTAGAATAACAAATGCCCAGGTGGGTTTTGCAGGTCCTATTGGTTTAGATGTGCCAGTTATTATGGATGAAAATATTAAGAATAAAAAGAATTTTATTGTTGGTGCTAATAAAACAGATTATCATTATATTAATGTTAATTTAAAAGATTTTGATACATATCTAGTTGAAGATATTAAAAATGTAAAAGAAGGAGATAAATGCCCAGTTTGTGGAGGTAATTTACATTTTAAAAAAGGTATTGAAGTTGGAAATACTTTTAAATTAGGAACTAAATATGCAGAAAGTTTAGGACTAATGTATACAGATAATGAAAATAAATTAAAACCAGTATACATGGGTTGTTATGGTATTGGTATTGAAAGAATAATTGCTTCAATTGTTGAACAAAATAATGATGAAAAAGGTATAGTTTGGCCAATAAATGTAGCACCATTTAAAGTGGGTATTGTTCTTATAGATAATAAAAATGAAGAACAATTAAAAGTTGCAGAAGAATTATATACTAAATTAAATGAATTAGGTATTGATACATTACTTGATGATAGAAAAGAAAGACCAGGTGTTAAATTTAATGACATGGACTTAATTGGATTACCTATTAGAATAACAGTTGGTAAAAAAGTTACAGATAATTTAGTTGAAATTAAATTAAGAAAAGAAGATAATGTTAATGAATATGAAATTAATAATGTAATAGATATTATTAAAGAAATACTAAAATAACATAATAAATATATTATGGTATAAAAGGAGGAAACATGGCATTAAAAGAAAATGATGAGATAACTGTAAAAATTAATGTAGATATAGAAGAATTTTATAAAATATTAAAAGTAAAGGGATATAATATAGTTAATAAATTTACAATGGATGATTCATATTTTATACCAAACAATTTAGATATATCTAATATGAGTATAAGAGATATTTTATCTAAAGCCATACTTACAAGATATATTGTAGATAATATTCCAAATGATAAAATTTATCAGATGATTACATATAAGAAAAAAGATATTACACCAGAAGGTGTAATATTAGGTCAAGAGTCTATTAATTGTTATGTAGAAAATATAGAGCAAGCTAAAAAATTAATAAAAGCAATTGGTTATATTGAAATAATGAATATTAAAGAAAATGACTTAGTATATGAAAAAGATGGTATTCAATTATGTATTAAAGATATTATAGATGGAGATAATTTGGTTGAAGTTGAAACTAAATATAATGAAGAATATAATACAGTTGAAAAAATAAAAGAAAAATTAATTAAAGAAAATTTACCAATTGATTTAAAAAATTTATATATTAAAAAAGCAGAAATAGAATTAAATAAAAGATTAAAAAGAGAGGGATAAAAAATGACAATTACTTTTCAAGAATTTATAAATGAGTGTTTAACAAATCCTAGTTTTTTAATAATAACTGTGCTTATATCAGGAGTTATTTTAGTAAATGGTTGGACAGATGCTCCAAATGCTATAGCGACATGTGTTTCTACTAGATGTTTATCACCTAAAAAGTCAATTATAATGGCAGCAGTTTTTAATTTTCTTGGTGTTTTTACAATGACATTGATAAATTCTACTGTTGCTCAAACAATTTTTAATATGGTGGATTTTGGTGGTGATGCAAGCTCAGCGTTAACAGCTCTTTGTGCAGCATTAGTTGCAATAGTTACTTGGGCTGTTGCAGCATGGTTTTTTGGAATTCCAACAAGCGAGTCACATGCTTTAATAGCAGGACTTTCTGGTGCTGCAATTGCACTTCAAGGAGGAATAAGTGGAATTAATGGTTCTGAATGGATTAAAGTAATATATGGTCTTGTGATGTCTACTGTATTAGGTTTTGGAATGGGATTTGGAATAACTAAAATAATTGAATTAATTTGCAAAAATATTCAAAGACAAAAAACAATTAAATTTTTTAAAGCAACACAAATTGTTGGAGGAGCATCAATGGCATTTATGCATGGTGCACAAGATGGACAAAAGTTTATGGGGGTATTTTTACTTGGAACTTCTCTTGCAAGTGGATATATAGGTGCTCAAACCTTTGAGATACCTATTTGGCTTATAATATTATGTTCAGGATTAATGACACTAGGAACTTCAATTGGTGGATATAAAATTATTAAAACAGTTGGAATGGGCATGGTTAAATTAGAAGTATATCAAGGGGCAGCAGCAGATATTTCTAGTGCAACATCTCTTTTTATTGCATCATTTTTAGGTATTCCTGTAAGTACTACACATACTAAAACAACAGCAATAATGGGTGTTGGGGCTTCGAGAAGATTATCTAATGTAAATTGGAGTGTTGTAAAAGAGATGGTATTAGCTTGGATATTAACATTCCCTGGATGTGGAATTTTGGGATATTTAGCAACATTAGTTTTCACAAAAATATTATAAGAAAGGTAAGTGGTTAAATTATGTTTAAGAAAAATAAAGAAAAAAATACATATAATTATTTTGATGAATTTATAAAAACATCAGAATATATTTTAGAGTCTGCAAAGACTCTAAAAGAAACAATAAAGGAATATAATAAAGAAGTATTAGAAAAAAACATTTTATCTGTTCATAAGCTAGAAAATGAGGCAGATAATTCACTTCATACTATGAGAAATTATTTAATAAAAGATTTCCTACCACCAATAGATAGAGAAGACATTATTTTCATTGGTCATAATTTAGATGATATTGAAGATGAAATAGATGAAGTTTTAATTAATTTAAATATTTTAAATATTGAAAGTTTAAGAGAAGAAATTTTTGAATTTGTAGATTTATTATTAGAATGTGCAGAAAAAGTAAAAGAAACTTTAAATGTATTTAAAAATTTTAATAAAAATATTAATCTTATTAAAGAAAAAGTGGTTGAAATTAATAAATTAGAAGATAGAGGAGATAGAATTTTTGAACAAGCAATGAAAAGACTTTATCAAGAAGAAATAAATTCTATTGAAATTATTAAATGGACAACAATGTTTAATTGTTTAGAAAATACAATAGATTCTTGCGAGAATATTGCTAATAGTATAGAAGATGTTATTATGAAAAATTCTTAATAAAATTAAAAAAATTTAAAAAAGGTATTGAAAAAATTTTTTCCACGTGCTATACTATATAGGCATTGGAAAAAATCGAGGTGTGGCGCAGTTGGTAGCGCGCGTGGTTTGGGACCATGAGGTCGCAGGTTCGAACCCTGTCACCTCGACCATCAAAAATATACAATAAAGTTAGTAATAGCAAGTCTTTCGAGATTTGCTATTATTTTTATTTTATGAAAAAAGCTACGAAAAAGCTACCAAAATATTTTAAAATAAAAAATAAGGTATAAATTATAATAGGATAATTCAATTGTTTTATAACTTGTCATGATATGTCATATATGATATAATTAGCAAAAAATGGGGGGATATATTATGGAATTTATTAAAAAGAATTGGAAATGGTTAATTGTAGTTAGTATTATACTTTATACAATAGTTGTTGTTTTTATAACTATAGCGGTATATAAAAATCATTTAAAAAATAAACTTTCTAATATGATAACAGATTCTATTAGTGAAGCTTTTAATGTAGATACTGATAAAAAAGAAAATTCATTAGATAAATCAAAAGATACAGAAAAAAGTAATACTAAAGGTAAAAAAATAAATATAGGAGAAAAGGTAACTACAGAAGAATGGGAAATAGTATTAACTGGTACAGAATTTAAACAAGATGTAGTACCACCAAAAACAAATAGTTTTTATACACATTATGAAGTAAGCGATAAAGCAAATACTTATTTAGTTGTGATGTTAGAAGCAAAAAATATTTCTACAACCGAATTAAGAGGAGATGATTTGTTATCAATAAAAGCATATTATGATAACAAATATGAATATAAAGGTTTTTGTACTGTTTTAGATAGTGATAATGAAGGTTTTTCAACATATGAAAATATTAAGCCTTTAACTACAAGAACATTATATTATTTAATAGAAATGCCAAAAGAATTAACAAACGATGAAAAATCTATAAAAGTTGATATATTAATAGAAAAAGATACTTATGAATATGAAATTATAAAATAAATAATTAATATAATATTAAAACGAAAGAGAAAGGAGAATTAATTATGAAGAAAAAAATAATAATTACTTTAATAGTTTTATTATTTATAGTTGTATTAATGCTTTTATCAAAAAAAATAATAAACATTAATACAAATGATTTAGAACCATATAATTATTATGCAAAAGTATTTACATATAATATACCTGGTAAATCATATGTATTAAAAATATGGGAAAAAGGATGGTATGAATTAGTAGTAGAAAATTATTCAAGTGCTGTAGATGGAAAAACTACAACTGATAAATATGAAGGATATTTAGACAATGATGAAATGAAAAATATAAAGAGTATATTTGAATATCTATATAATAAGTATCCATACGATAATGATAAAAACGAAGATATAATATATTATTTCGATAATGAAGAAGTTAAAATGAATTTTGAAGATGATAGAGTTTTACAACATACAATGTTAGCTATTCATACTATTAGTGAAGGGAATAAAGAATATGGAAAATCAATGTTAATAGAATGTTTAAATTTATGTAATTAAAACTTATTAACAATTATTTTTAAGAATACATAAAAAGGAAAAGAAGCTATAATATTTTTTAAGTGTTTTTGATGATAAAAATAAGCATAATGCGTATTGAAATAAATAAGTTTTAACACCACCTAATAAAGGTGGTGTTATATTTTTATACAGTTTTAATATTTAAAAAGTAATCCATTTTATTTGCAACTTCTTTAAACTCATTATCAAAGAAATGTGAATATATACTATGTGTAACAGATATATTAGAGTGTCCAGCTCTTTTACTTATAATTTGAGTCTGTATTCCACTAGAAATTTGTAAAGATATACTTGTATGTCTTAATCCATGAAATGATATATCTTTTAAGTTGTATTTTTTTATGATATGTTTTAAAACTTTATATGGCCTATCAGGGTGCATATCTTCACCTAAATCAGTTGTAAAAACTCTTTCAGAACCTTTCCATTTAGAACCTAATAAAAATTGATGTTCAATTTGTTGTTTTTAATACTTCTATAGTTGTTGGTGTAATATAAATTAACCTATTACTTGTATCTGATTTAGTAGCTTTTTCAATCCTTTTGTATGTATGTCATCTTTCAATACAGTTTTTAAATTTTTATTTCTCTTTATCAAATTTTATTATTATATTTACATATGTAAATCATTATAGATTTTTATTACTGTGTCTTTATTATTCAAAAAACATTGTGCAACAATTGGATCAAAGTCTGTCCCTATTCCTTTTCTTATAATTTCAAATGATTCATCTAAAGACATTGCTTCTCTATAACATCTTTTTTGCGATACAGCATCAAATACATCTGCTACTGCCATGATTCTCGCTCCTAATGGAATTTCGTCTTCTTTTTTCCCTGTTGGATATCCCTTTCCGTTCCATTTTTCATGATGATAATGCACTACTTCATATATTATTTTTTTACAGAAGTCATTTTCAATTTTTAGTGATTGTTCAATTAATTTTGCTCCTTCTGTTGTATGTGTTTTCATAATTTCATATTCTTCGTTTGTAAGCTTGTCTGGTTTTTGCAGTATTTTATCTGGTATTGCAACTTTTCCAATATCGTGCATAGGTGCTGCCAAAATCAAAGCGTCAATATAATCTTGAGAAAGTATATTATCATATGATTTTATTTTTCTTAATTCTTGTGCTAGTAATTCTACATATTTAGATGTGCGTTTAATGTGACCTCCTGTGTTATTATCTCTACTTTCCACTATATCAGCAAGTGCATGTATCATTTCTCTTTGCTGGTTATCTTTACTTTCGTCTATTCCGTTTTCCATACTTTGATATAGTACAAGAAGCATAAAAGTTGGAATAAAACAAGTAATCAAAACCTCTGGAAAAATAGTCTGAATAATAAGTGTAATAAATACTAATATATTTGCAATAAGTAATATTTGCTGATTCCTTTTAGTTATAAACCTCTTTCTCTTCAGAAAAACAGCTATGCTAAAAATAAAATATGCATATCCTACTCCATAAAGAGCATAGGCAGAATATCCCATAGAATAGTTTGTATAATTTCCAATACGATATTCTAGTTTTGATATAGTTGCTGTTGCGATACATATTCCTACAATATATGGTAAATATAATACTACTTTGTTCATTTTTAGTCCACAAAGTTCCATAATATACTGAAACAGGAACATCATCATTGTTGGTATACTAATAATAAATAATAAATGCAATATCATATTTAATGTATTATTTACTGTTTCTAAATGATTTACGGTATATACCGTTGCTATATCTAATCCTAAATTTACAAATGCTGTTATTAATAGTAATAAATATGCTCTAGTTCTTTGTTTGTGTTTTTTTGAATGATTATGAATATAACAATAGGTAAGGTATATAAGAAACAGAAAACAGATTATTTGTGATTTAAAAAACAAAAAGTTCATTTATCCTTTTCCCTCCTATTTTTCATGTACAATTATTTATGTAATAATAATATATTTCTTTTTATATTTCAATACTTTTCAGCAAAATTTAATTTTCTATCAGCTACTAGATGTAATTAAAGAGGAAAGTACTTAGGATATAGAATAAAGATTTTTTAGCAATGAGATTAGTTGACTAATTTAACACACCCTTAGTTAGTGCTACATCAACTGACTTTGTAGTGTTAATTAGTTATATTATATAATTATTTGCTGAAAATGCTAAGAGACATTTATTATGTTATATATTAATTAATGTCAAATTATAACTATTATGAAAAAATGGTCAACAACCACATAGAATAGTAAGAGTTTAGCATATTAAGCATATATTTAAAATCAAGTTACATCGACCATCAAAAATATGCAATCAAAAATCTACAAAAATATATTCTAATCCTACATAAAATAATTTGACTTTTTAAATAATTGACAAGAAAATAAATTTAGTATATAATTCATTTAGTTAACATAAATAACAAGAAATATCCAATTAATGAATTTAAGGGAGGACGTATTATGAGTACAAAGTTTACTTCTGAACAATTGAAGCAAATTAATTTAGGTTTTAAAAATGGGTTAACAATGGAACAAGTAACAACATATTCGGATACCAGATTTAATTCAGGGCAGATGGAACAAATTCGTTTAGGTTATGAAGAGGGTTTAACAGAAGAACAGGTTAAATTGTATGCAAAGACTGAGTTATCGTGGCTACATATGAAAGAACTTAGAAAGGCATGGAGAAAATGCGTTAAATATGAACATATGAAAAAATTAGCTAACCCTAAATTTTCACTTGATTGTTTGGATTATTTAATTAGTTGCTATTCATCTTGGGTTGGCGATACAAGTAGGTCATATATTTTTAGCATATTTAATTTGGCTACAAATCCTAATTTTAATTTGGAGCAGATGAAAGAAATTACAAGAGGAATAGGTTCATCTACAGTATGGGAATATGCAAATCCTAAATTTTCAGCAAAACAAATGGAACAAATTAGATTAGCAGGTAACCACCCAGGTTTTATGAAATATTGCAACCCTAAATTTTCAGCAAATCAGATGAAACAAATTCGACTTGGTTATGAAAATGGATTGTCAGATGAGATGGTAGTTGTATATGCTAAACCCGTTTTTCAATCTGAGCAAATGGAACAAATTCGTAAAGGGTTTGAAAATGGCCTTTCAGATAAAAAAGTTCAATCTTATGCAGATCCTAAATTTGATCGTAATGTTATGTGGCAGATGCGACTTGGTTATGAAGATGGTCTTTCTATTGATATGGTTGCGAAATATGCAAAATCTGAGTTTGAATGGCAACAAATGGCAGAAATTCGACTTGGTTATGAAAATGGATTGTCTAATGAACAAATTAAAATCTATGCAAATAAGTCTTTTTCAGAAAAACAGATGAAAGAGATTCGTTTAGGGTTTGAAAGCAATTTGACTCTTGAGCAAATTTTAGTTTATGCAAATGTAGATGTTCATAGTGAGGTAATGTTTTTTATTCGATGTAAGTATGAAGAAGGATTAATACTTGAAAAAGCAAAGGAGATAGCTAGTTATAAAATTCCTAGAATCGAATTGATATGGAAAAACGTAAAATTTCAAATTGCTGAGTGCATAAATCAGGACATCGATAAAAGTATGATAGAGGAGCTAATAGAAAAGTTTTGTGATATTAAATATATAGATGATCCAGTATATTCAACTCCTGATATTATATATAATATTGATAATCAAAAATTATCTTTATGCTTAGACTGTTGCTTGAGGGGGATGAGAAAAGATGAAATTGCATTATTAACATCGTCTGATTTTTCTATTGAGCAGATGAAAGAAATTGAGTTAGGTTTATCTAGTAAATTATCTACGGTTCTAGTTGAACTTTATGCAAAAAAAAGTTTATCTGCTACTGAAATGAAACAGAGGCGCGAAGAACTTTTAAAAATGAAAAAGGAATAAATTAAATACTGAAAAAGGGTAACTTTAGTTACTCTTTTTTTCTTTTCTTACATTATTAAAAACAGCTTTCTCACTCATGTTACCTCAGTGGCATTATTTTTATTTCATAAAAAAGTGAGAGTAATTTCTCTCACTTTTTACTAAGAATTATGATTATTTATATTTGGTATTGTCGTTTATGATATCTAAAAATAATTGACGTTTTGTATAGTTTTTTGTACTTACTGTCTTATTGATAGATTTGTCATAAAAACCTCTATTTGTACCATAAAAGGTATAGTAAAAAAATTAATCAAATTTAGTTGATATAATTTTTACAAGTCCATACGGATTTACTCTATAGAAATATTCTCTTCCAAGTAATCCAACATTTTTTGTTTCTATTTCACGGAGAATTCTTTTTGAAAAACATACTTTTGTTTCTATTTCCCCGTGGTTTAATAATAGTAGCCTAATATTTTTAAACTGTTTTAAAAAACTTATAATTTCATCTGCTTTTGCATGGGAAGAATATTCAGTTGTATATTCAACTTTTCCATTTTTTTTAGTCATTAATCCTCCAATTTGTACGATTTCGTCATGCTCAGCATTTTTTAGCTTATTTCCAAGAGTTCCCTCAGCTGTATATCCTGTAAAATGAATTAAAGAATTTTTTCGACTTATATATTCAGGAATATATATCTGAGCAGGACCGTATGATCCCATGCCTGAGGTAGTAAGAATTATTTTGCTTGTTTTGCTTTCTAAAACCTCTTGTCTAGTTTCGGTATTTACGAAAGAAAGATTTTCAGGTAAAAAGTCTCTCATATTGTTTTTTATATCCAAGCCATCTTTGATGTATAAATTCGTATATCTTATGGCTAATTTACCATCAAAGTATATTGGAATATTTGGATCAAGATCACCTGATAATTGCATTTTTCTTAATTCATACAAAATTTCTTGTGATCTTCCCAGTGAAAATACTAATGCTACAACAGTTCCTTTGTTAGATAAGCAGTTTTTAATATTTCCTTTGAAAACTTGTTTCATATCTTTTGTTTCCATATTTCCGTATGTTGATTCTTGAACTAATGTTAGAGGTAATTCAAGAACCCAATCTGGAAGATTAGGAACATCAAAAAATATATTTTTGTTATTATAGTCTCCTGTAAATAGTAAATTAATGTCTTCATATCCTGAGTAACTAATTTGTACTAATATAAGAGAGGCTCCTACAAGATGACCATTCATAAAAAAAGTAACTCTTATATTTTCGTTAATTTGAACTGTTTCATTATAATTACATGGTTCTAAAAGCCTTACTGTTTCATCAATGTTACTTTCTTGATATAAACATTTAGTATGTTTTCTTTTAGATATATCATGTAATATATTAAAATTATCCTGCAGTGCTAATGGTAATAATTTGCAAGTTGTATTTGTTGCATAAATTTTATTTGAAAATCCGTTTTTTACCATAAGAGGAAGTCTTCCAATATGATCAACATGATTGTGGGTAACCAAGCAAAAATCAATATTTTCTGGATTAAAATGAAAGATTTCATTCAATTCAGAATATTTTCTTTCTTGAAATAAACCACAATCTACAACAAACCGAATGGTATTCCCATTAGGAAATTTGATAACAACTAAATTACAAGAACCTGTAACTTCTTCGTGCATTGCCATAATATCGACATAAAACCTATTTTTAGATCCCATAAAAATTCCTCCATCAAATTAAAATAATTCAATGTTAATATAAATATAGAACATTGTATATGTAGTTTATCATGCTTGAAAAGTTATGTCAAATTTAAAAAAAATTTATATAATAATAATATTTAATATTAAGTTTGTATAAAAAAATAATATACATTAAATAATTGAAATACAGTTTTAACTATGATATTATATTTTTGATATAATTAAAAAGGAGGGATATTATGGCAAATATAATTGAACTTGAAGTATGCTATGTGCTTAATGAAGATTATAAAGATATTTTAGAAAAAATAGAAAAATATGGCTATACATTTAATGCACATATAATAGAAGAAGATACTTATTATACAGATAAACAAGAAACTTTTATAAAAGATAGAATTTGCTTAAGAACAAGAAAGACAAATGAAGATAGTTTAGAACTTACATATAAACCTAAAACAGATAATTCAACTGAGAAATATGGTAAAAAAGAGGTGAATATTTCACTAAATGTTAAAGATTATAAAGATATTAAATTTGTTATTAATTCATTAGGTTATGATGAGTATGTAACCTTTAAAAAGGATAGAACTATTTATACAAAAGTAATTAACGGATTTGAACATAATATAATGATAGATAAAATAGAAGGTATAGGACAATATATAGAACTTGAAATTATTGCAAATACTGAAGAAGAGAAAGAAAAATTACATGATGAATTAGATAATTTTGTAAGAATTTTTGAATGTGACAAATTAGTAGAAAAAAATAAACCATATAGAGATATTGTTAAGGAATATTATATAAAGAATAATAAATAAATTAGGAGATATGATATGAAGAAATACATACATAAAGTTCAATATTATGAAACAGATAAAATGGGAATAACACATCATTCTAATTATATAAGATGGATGGAAGAAGCTAGAATATATTTTTTAGAACAAATTGGTTTTGAGTATTCAAAATTAGAAAGAGAAGGAATAATTTCACCTGTAATTGGAATAGAGTGTGAATATAAAACAGCAACAACATTTGATAATGAGATTGAAATTGATGTAAAAGTTAAAGAGTTTAAAGGAGTAAGATTAATTATAGAATATACTATGCTTAATATAAAAACAGGAGATTTAGTTGCTATTTGTATATCTAAGCATTGTTTTGTTAATAAAGAGGGAAAACCAATAGCTTTAAAGAAGGAAAACCAATTATTAGCAGATGCTTTAAGTAAATTAGAAAACAAATAAATAAAAAGCAATCATATTATTATAAAAATATGGTTGCTTTTTATTCGTCTTCTATATCTGAAAATAATTCATCTTTGAAAAATTCATCAATTGTAATATCAAATCCCTGACATATCCTATAAATAGTTAATATTCTAGGATTATTACTAAAGCCTAATAAAATATTATTAACTGTAGATTGGTATACACCTGAACGCATTGCTAGCTTATTTACAGTTATATTATTTTTATGACATAAATTTAAAATTCTTTTTGAGATAGCTTCATTTAATTTCATTTTTTTGCCTCCTAGAAAAATTATAGCAAAATTAAAAAATATATATTAACAACACATTGTTAACTTTAACAAAATATTGTATAATTATTATGGTGATTAATTATGAAAAATATTATTAAATTTAGAAAAGAAAAAAATCTTTCACAAAAGGAGTTAGCAAAGCTAGTTAATATCTCTCCAGGATACTTATCTCATTTAGAAAATGGAGGAAGAAAGAATCCTTCAATTGTTATTCTAAAAAAGATAGCAGAAATATTAGAAAAAGATATTTCTGATTTATTGAGGTAAAACTATTGAAAAGATAAAATAAGTGTAAAATTTTTATATATTTAATAAACCTAAAGTTAAATTTTAGCTTAGGTTTATTTTTTGCATTTTTAAATAAAAAAATTATAATTTACTGTTCAAAATAATTAATATGTGTGATATAATAATTCCGTATTTATATAAGGAGGTATTATGAGAATATATAAGTTTGATGATATTAAATCAAAAATGAATAAAAAGAAAATAATAATAATGGTAGTAATATTAATTGTTATTTTATTTTTTACTTTATATAAATTTTGTTATCCGTTTAGACAACTGGTAAACAATATTTGTTCTATAACACCTTCAATTAATCTAAATCTAACAACTTTATATGTAGATAATGAAAGTATTAATGGAATAGTAGGATATGATAAATATTTTTCAATTTTAAGTCAAAATAAATTATCTACATATACTACAAAGGAAAAAGCGGATTTTGAAACAAATGTAAAAATAACTAATATGATAAGTTCACAATCTGGTAGTTATTTAGCAATAGCACAAAAAAATGCAACAGATTTATATTTATTTAATGGAGATAATCTTAAATATGAAATAAATACAACAGGAAATATTTCACAAATATCTGTGAATAAAAATGGATATGTTGCAGTTTCTGTAGCAAAAAGTGGTTACCGAACAATAATAGTATTATATAATCCACAAGGACAAGAAGTATTTACAACTTATCTTGTTAATACATATGCAAATGATATAAAAATATCAGACAATAATAAGTATTTAGCTTTTTCTGAAATAGATACATCAGGAATACAACCTGTTTCAAAAATAAAATTTATACAAATTGATAAAGTAGGAACAGATAATTATATAATTGATACTGAAACAGAAGAAAATACTATTATTTCAAAATTAGAATTTCATAATAATAATGAAGTAATATATTTAACAGATGGAAAAATAAAAAAAGTAAATATTAATGGGGAAAAAACAGATATTTTAGATATATCTAATAAAAATATATTAAACATTGATATTAGTTTGGGAAATGTAATAGTAATAGTAGAAAAAAACTCAAATAATTTATTTAAGAATTCAAATGATATAAAGACATATGATTTATCAGGTAATTTGATAAGTTCATATCAAGTAGATTATACTATTAAACAATTAAAAGTAAATGATAATATTATTTGTGCTAATATTGGACAAACAGCATATTTTATAACATCATCAGGAAGATTAATTAATAAATATGAAGCAAAAGCTGACATAAAAGATGTTATAATATATGATAATGGAACAATGGCAGCATTGATATATAGAAATAAAATAGAATTAATGTATATATAATTGGAGGTATCAAATGATAATAGATATAATATTGATATTAATTATATTACTTGGAGCATTTTTAGGATATAAAAAAGGACTAATAAATGAAGTCTTTGGAATTATTGGTATATTTTTAGCAATAATTTTAGCAATGCTTTCATATAAAACTATAGTTAGAAATATTATTCCAAAAACAGGGTTAGATAAAACAGTTTATACAATAGTTGAACAAAAATTTAAAGATACAGAAAATGCATTAGACACATCTATAAATATTCCAGAAAATCTACAAACATATTTTGATGCAAATGTCATAATTAATCAAACATCATCAAATAATATAGAAAAAACTAGTAATTTTATTGTTAATGCTATAACAATAGTTTTATTGATAATAATATATTATATAATAATTATGATAATAAAAATGTTATTAAATAAAGTTGCAGATTTACCAATTCTAAGTAGTATTAATGGAATAGGTGGAGCAGTAGTTGGAATAGTTAAAAATATGATTATTGTTTTAATAATATTAACTTTATTAAGTTTTTATTCAACAATTGGAAAAGCTAACTTTATAACACAAAATATTAATAATTCAATAATAACAAAACAAATATATGATAGTAATTTTATAACAACTATATTTATTAATGCACAAAATACAAATGATGAAAATATTTAATGAAAGGAATGAGCTAATTTTGAAGGCAATAGGAAATTTTATATTTAAGATGATAATGGTAGTAATTTTTTTGGTAGTAATGGTGTTATCAACTGCAGTTTTGGGATTTGCATATATGAGATATGGAAAAGATACTAATAATACTAATGTAGATAATTCAATACTCAATATTTTGCAGAATAATACTCCAAAAGAAAGAGTTAATGTATTAGTCGTAGGAACAAATCAAAATTTAACAGACTTCATAATGGTTGCTGGATATAATCCTGCAAGTGGAGATATTTCTATGATGTCTATACCTAGAGATACTAAGTATGCAAAAAGTAATACAGCTTTTAGTAAAATAAATGCAATATACCAAGGAAAACATATAGATAAATTACAAGCAGAAATTGAAGATATATTAGATATAGAAATAGATTATTATGTAATTTTTGATAAAAAAGCATTATGGGAAGTTGTAGATGCTTTAGGTGGAGTTACAGTTGATGTTGGGTCTAAACCGTTAAAATATTCTGATCCAGAACAAAACTTGTATATAAATATACCTGCTGGAGTTCAAAAATTAGATGGTAAAAAGGCAGAACAATATGTAAGATTTAGAAAAGGATATGCTAATGGGGATATTGGAAGAATAGGGGCACAACAAAACTTTATAAAAGCATTTATTACAGAATGTATAAAACCTACAAATATTCCAAAACTTCCAGAAGTAGCTAAAATAGGTTTTGAAAATATTAAAACAGATGTTACATTAGATACAATACTATATTATTTAGAAGATGTTGCAAAAATAGATTTAGCAAAAATACGAATGGAAACTCTTCCAGGTGAAGGAAGAACAATAGATGGAGTATCTTTCTATATAATGTTTGAAAAAGAAATTGAAAAATTATCTAATGAGATGTTTAATTGGGATGATGAAACTGAAATAAACATTAATGAATAAAATAAATTGAAAAGGAGGAAAAAGCATGTTAGATAAAAAAATATTAGAAATACTAGAGAGTAAAAAAGCAATAGATATTAAAGTTATGGATATTGCTCAAAAAAGTACATTTACAGATAAATTTATTATTGCTAGTGGTACATCAAATACGCATGTTAAATCTTTAGCAGATAATATTGAAGTAGATTTAAAGAAAGAAAAAATTTATGCAAGAAAAATTGAAGGGTATGAATCAGGAAGATGGATATTAATGGATTATGGTGAAGTTGTAGTTCATATATTCCATCCAGAAGAAAGGGAATTTTATGACCTCGAAAACCTGTGGGAAAAATTATTAAATAGATTAGAAGATTAATTAAAGGAAAGAGGTTATGAAAATGAGAGAATATGAGTTTAATAAAATAGAAAAGAAATGGCAAGATATTTGGGATAAAGAAGAAACTTTTAAAACTGGAGAAGATTATTCAAAAGAAAAATTTTATGGATTAGTAGAATTTCCTTATCCATCAGGACAAGGTCTTCATGTAGGACATCCAAGAAGTTATACTGCAATAGATATAATTGCACGTAAAAAAAGACTTCAAGGATACAATGTGCTATTCCCTATGGGTTGGGATGCATTTGGACTACCAACAGAAAACTATGCAATAAAAAATAAAATACATCCTAAAATAGTTACACAAAATAATGTAGATAATTTTAGAAGACAATTAAAAATGTTAGGTTTTTCTTTTGATTGGTCAAGAGAAGTAAACACAACAGACCCAGCTTATTACAAATGGACACAATGGATTTTCTTAAAATTATTTGAAAAAGGATTAGCATACAAACAAGAAATGCCAATTAATTTCTGTACAAGTTGTAAAGTAGGTCTTGCAAATGAAGAAGTTGTAAATGGTGTTTGTGAAAGATGTGGAAGTGAAGTTGTTCAAAAAGTAAAAAGTCAATGGATGCTTAAAATAACTGAATATGCACAAAGATTAATTGATGATTTAGATGATTTAGACTATATTGAAAAAGTTAAAATACAACAAAAAAATTGGATAGGTCGTTCAGAAGGTGCTGAAGTTGAATTTTGTTTAAAACAAGTAGATGAAAAATTAACAGTTTATACAACTAGACCAGATACATTATTTGGTGTTACATATATGGTTTTATCACCAGAACATCCATTAATTAATAAATATGCAGATAAAATAGAAAACATAGAAGAAATTAATAAATATAAATTAGAGTCAAGTAAAAAATCAGATTTTGAAAGAACTGAACTTGCTAAAGATAAAACAGGCGTTGAATTAAAAGGAATTACAGCAATTAATCCAATAAATAATAAAGAAATACCTGTTTGGATTTCAGACTATGTATTAATGACATATGGAACAGGTGCAATAATGGCTGTTCCAGCACATGATGAAAGAGACTGGGAATTTGCTAAAAAATTCGGAATAGAAATTATTGAAGTTGTTAAAGGTGGAAGAAATGTTCAGGAAGAAGTATTTACAGATGTATATGATGGAACAATGACAAATTCAGGTTTCTTAGATGGATTAAATGCTAAAGAAGCTATTAATGTTATGATAGATCACTTAGAAAAAGAAGGTATAGGAAAAAGAAAAGTAAACTTCAAATTAAGAGATTGGGTATTTAGTAGACAACGTTATTGGGGAGAACCTATTCCACTTGTATATTGTGAAAAATGTGGATGGCAAGCTATACCTGAAAGTGAATTACCATTGACACTTCCAGAAGTAGATAGTTATGAACCAACAGATAATGGTGAATCACCACTTTCTAAAATGGAAGACTGGATAAATACAACTTGTCCATGTTGTGGTGGTCATGCTAGAAGAGAGACAGATACTATGCCTCAATGGGCAGGTTCATCTTGGTATTTCTTAAGATATATTGACCCAGAAAATGATGATTTCTTAGCAGCAAAAGAAAAATTAAATTACTGGCTACCAATTGACTGGTATAATGGTGGAATGGAGCATACAACACTTCACTTATTATATTCAAGATTTTGGCATAAGTTTTTATATGATATTGGTGTTGTACATACAAAAGAACCATATCAAAAACGTACTTCACAAGGTATGATACTTGGTGAAAATAGTGAAAAAATGTCTAAATCAAGAGGAAATGTAATTAATCCAGATGATATAATTAGAGAATATGGAGCAGATACATTAAGAGCATATGAAATGTTTATAGGTGCATTTGACCAAGCAACACCATGGTCTATGCAAGGTGTTAAAGGATGTTATAAATTCTTAGAAAGAGTTTGGAAAATGCAAGAAATGTTAGTTGATGGAAATGAATATTCAACTGAAATGGAAACAAATATGCATAAAGCAATTAAGAAAGTTACAGATGATATTGAAAAAATGAAATTCAATACAGCTATATCTACATTAATGAGCTTAGTAAATGATTTTTACAAACTACAAAGAATTAATAAAAAAGAATATGAAACTTTCCTAATATTATTAAATCCAATAGCTCCACATATTACAGAAGAAATATGGGAAGAAATAGGATTAGAAGGACAAATTGCACATACAAAATGGCCAGAATATGATGAAGAAAAAACAATAGATAATGTTATAGAAATTCCAGTTCAAATGAATGGTAAAGTTAAAGAAATTATAACTGTACCAGTAGATAGCACAGAAGAAATTGTAAAAGAAACAGTTCATAATAATGAAAACATTCAAAAACAATTAGAAGGAAAAACTATTGTTAAAGAAATATATGTAAAAGGAAAAATATATAATATTGTTGTAAGATAATAAAAGGATAAAATAACTTCAGTTTAATTTAAGCTGGAGTTATTTTTTTAAAAACATACAATTAGCTTACAAAAATGTGAAAAAATAAATAAAAATGGTTGCAAAAACGTGATAAAAATACAAGAAATACTTGCAAAAATGTGACAAAACACTGAAAATAAGTTGCAAAAGCGTGAAAGTAATCACTTAAAAAGCACATAAAAATGTGAAACTATACACAAAAAAATGCATAAAAACGTGAAAGTATATAATATAAAAGAATAAAAGGTTGTTTCTCAACAGAAGAGAAACAACCTTTTAACTTTCATACAAGAATTAATGATTCAAGTAGACTTATGTCTTTTTCTATCTTTACCATCCAAGCATATCTTATTATTCTCCGATAATCCTTACTAGAAAATTTAAAAATTACTTGTTTACCATTATCATAAGAAAGTTTTAACCGACAATACCAAACACCATTTTTTCTAAAAACACAAAAAGCTTTCATAACATCCTCTCCTTAAAAATTAGAATTAAATTAATATGTATATGTTTAACATTATATTATATGCAACTAAAAATAATATATGTATTTTTATATATTTTAATTTAAAATACAGTAGATTTTTATAATAAAATATAATATAATTATACGGAAGAAATAGAATGAGAAGGAATGAAAAAATGAAACTAAGTGATTTTAATTATATTTTACCAGAAGAATTAATTGCACAAACACCAATAAAGCAAAGAGATGCTTCAAGACTTATGGTGTTAGACAGAGAAACTGGTGAAATTGAACATAAGATATTTACAGACATAATTGAATATTTAAATCCAAATGATTGTTTAGTAATAAATGATACAAAAGTTATTCCTGCAAGAATATATGGAAAAAAAGAAAAGACAGGTGGGAATATGGAATTTGTTTTATTAAAAAACAAAGGACAAGATGTTTGGGAAGTATTAACAAGACCTGGTAGAAAAGCAATTCCAGGAGCTAGATTTGAATTTGGAGATAAACTAAAAGCAGAAGTAATTGAAGTAATTGAAGATGGGAATAGATTAGTTAAGTTTGAATATGATGGTATTTTTGAAAATATATTAGATGAAATAGGTTTAATGCCACTTCCACCGTATATTAAAGAAAAACTTGAAGATAAAGATAGATATCAGACTGTATATGCTAATGAAAGAGGTTCAGCAGCAGCTCCAACAGCAGGCCTTCATTTTACAAATGAATTACTTGAAAAAATTAAAGAAAAAGGAATAAAAATAGCACATGTAACATTAAATGTAGGACTTGGTACATTTAGACCTGTAAAGGTAGAAAACATAAATGAACATGTTATGCATAGTGAATATTTTCATATTGAACAAGATGCATGTGATATAATAAATGAAACAAAGAAAAATGGTGGAAATATAATATGTGTTGGAACCACTTCTTGTAGAGTTTTAGAAAGCTTAAATTTAGATGAGGAAGGTTTAATACATCCAGAAAGAAGAGATACAAGTATATTTATTTATCCTGGATATAAATTTAAATTAGTAGATAAATTAATTACTAATTTTCATTTGCCAGAGTCTACATTATTAATGTTAGTGTCTGCATTAGCAGGTAGAGAAAATATATTAAATGCATATGAAACAGCAGTTAAAGAAAAGTACAGATTTTTTAGTTTTGGAGATGCAATGTTTATAAAATAAAGGAGAGAATATGTCAGCAATAAGATATGAATTATTACATGAATGTAAACAAACAGGTGCTAGACGTGGTAGAATACATACACCACATGGAATTATAGAGACACCTGTATTTATGCCAGTTGGTACACAAGCAACAGTTAAATCAATGACACAAGATGAATTAAAAGAAATGATAGATGCAAAAATAATACTTGGAAATACATATCATTTGTATTTAAGACCAGGACATGAGTTAATTAAAGAAGCCGGTGGACTTCATAAATTTATGAATTGGGATAGAGCAATACTTACAGATAGTGGTGGGTTTCAAGTATTTAGCTTAGGTAAACTAAGAAAAATTACAGAAGAAGGTGTTGAATTTAGATCACATTTAGATGGTTCTAAACATTTCATATCACCTGAAAAATCTATGGAAATTCAAAATGCATTAGGTTCAGATATTATGATGTGTTTTGATGAATGTGTTGAATATGGTGCAGATTATGAGTATACAAAAAGATCTAAAGATATGACAACAAGATGGGCAAAAAGATGTAAAGAATATCACAAAAATACAGATAAGCAAGCACTTTTTGGAATAGTACAAGGTGGAATGTATAAAGATTTGAGAGAAGAAAGTGCAAAAGAATTAGTTGAGCTTGATTTCCCAGGATATGCAGTTGGTGGGTTAAGTGTTGGAGAACCAGCAGAAATAATGTATGATGTTTTAGGACATACTACTCCATTTTTGCCGAAAGATAAACCACGTTATTTAATGGGTGTTGGTTCACCAGATTATTTGATAGAAGCGGTAATTAGAGGAATAGATATGTGTGATTGTGTTCTTCAAACAAGAATTGCAAGAAATGGTACAGCTATGACATCTAAAGGTAAAATTGTTGTTAGAAATGCAACTTATGAAAGAGATTTTACTCCACTTGATGAGAATTGTGACTGTTATACTTGCAGAAATTATACAAAAGCATATATTAGACATTTAATAAAATGTAATGAAATATTAGGTGCAAGATTACTTACAATACATAATTTGAGATTTACAGTTAAATTAATGGAAGATGTAAGAAAAGCAATAGAAGAAGATAGATTAATGGATTTTAGAAATGAGTTTTATAAAGCTTATGGTTACGATATTTAATAATTAATAGGAGTGATTATTATGATGAAAAAAATAGTAAGTATGTTAGCTATTAGTATAATGTTGTTATCAGTTATTTCATTTGGTGTAGGAATAACTTTTAAAGATGTTGAAAATCACTGGGCTAAAAATGAAATATATGCAATGGCTGAAAAGTGGATAATATTAGGAAAAGGTGATGGAACATTTGCACCAGATGAGAAAATTATTAAATCACATGCTTTTTTAATGTTTTCTAGACTGATGGGATTTTATGAGGAAGAAAATAAAGAAATTGTTGAAAATGCAACAGAAGAATATTCTGAAATATTACAGCAAAATGGAATTAAACAAGCAAAAGCAGAAATTGCTTTTCTTGTAAAAACAGAAGTTATTTCTATGGAAGATATAATAGAGTTGTTAGGGAATGGACAAGAAGAAAAAAATCTAACAAGAGAAGAAGCTGCATATATTTTTGTTAAATTATTAAATGATGAGGATAAATTAAACACATTTATTAGTGAAATATTCAAAGATACAGATGAAATAGATGATAAATATATTAAGCATGTTGAATATGTGAAGAATATTGGGCTAATGCTTGGAATGGATGAAAATAATTTTGGGCCAAAAGAAAATGTTACTAGAGCACAAGTTGCAACTATTCTTTATAGGGTAGATGAGATAATTTATGAAAGAAAATTAACAGAAATAAATGGTGAAATTAGAGAAATATCAGATAAAGAAATTAGTGTATATGTTGGTGAAGAAGAAAGAATATATAATATAACACATGATACATTAGTATTTTCAGATACTGAACTTATACAAATAGAAACACTAAAAAAAGGTGACCTAGTACAATTATTTGTAAAAGATAATAATGATATAGATAGGATATATCTTAATAATGTAGAAAAAAATGTGTATGGTACATTTGCGGGATATGAAATAAATAGTGAAACAAAAAAAGTTGAAAAAATATATATTATTCAAAACGATAAACAATATGCATATTTAGTATATGATAATGTTATTGTAAAAAATGGAAATAAAACAGTAAATATAGAAAATATAAAAGTTAATGAAAATATAGAATTACAAATATTAAATGGTAAAGTAAAACAAATAGACATTGGTAAAATATATTATAAAGAACAAGGAATAATAGAAGAAATAATAATTGGAAAACAAAATTATATAACAATTAAAAATTTAAAAGGGGAAAGTGTTAAATATTTATTATTAAAAGATAGTTTATATGATTTTGATGGAGCAGAAGGTAATATCTATGATTTAAGATTAGAAATGGATGTTGAATTAACAGTAAATAATGACGGTGTAGAAAAAGTAGAAGTTGTAACATTAACTAATATTGAAATTTTAAAAGGAAAAGTAGATAAAATATTACCTAAAATATATGTATTTACAATGATAAATGAAGAAGGGCAAACATTAATGATGTTTTTAGATGAAGAAGAAACAGTTATAAAAACACAAAATGGTGTAGCTAAAGATATTACAGATATAAAACAAGGTGACAATGTAAGTATATATGGAAGATATGAAGGAGATGTTTTCTATCCTATACAAGTAATAATACATAATGGGGAGGTAAAATAATGAATAGTGATATTAAAATATTAATAGCATTTATGGCAGTATTTATTTTGCTTATAGGTGGAATTGTACTTTTTGAAAATGCAAGAAATTCAGGTAGTGATACTCCACCAGTATTATCAACAAATAACAATAAAGAACTAATAAAACCAACTAAGTACCAAGATATTGGTGAAAATTATCCAATAGCAACAATAACAATGAATGATGGAAAAACAATTAAATTAGAGTTATATCCTAATATAGCTCCTACAACAGTTGAAAACTTTATTGATTTAGCAAATTCAGGTTTTTACAATGGTGTTACTTTCCATAGAGCATCAAAAGGATTTGTTATTCAAGGTGGTGACCCTGATGGTGATGGAACAGGAGGACCTGGATATAGTATAGTTGGGGAATTTGAGGAAAATGGTTATGAAAATAATTTAACACATAATATAGGAGTTATTTCAATGGCAAGAGCAGGCTATAGTTATGATAGTGCAGGTTCGCAATTTTTTATAGTAACTGGTGAAAATGCAAAATTAAGTCTAGATGGTTTATATGCAGGTTTTGGAAAAGTAATTGAAGGTATGGATATTGTTACAGAAATAGAAAATTTAGATACAGAAAGTGAAATAATTATAAATAAACCAATTATTAAAAGTATAACAGTTGATACAAAAGGTGTAACATATGATGCACCAGAAAAATTAGCTGAAAAATAAACAATAAAAGGGCAATATTAAATAAATATTGCTTTTTTTATATAAAAAGTTGAAAATTATGTAAAGTAGATGTATAATTAAATAGGAAAAAATTTAAATATATTATAAATTAATTTTTAATTTTATAGGAGGTAGAGAAATGTTTATTGTTATCACAGGTTTAGATGGAAGCGGAACAACATCTTTAGCAGAAAAGTTACATGAAATGGACAAAGGCTCAATTTTACTTCGGACACCAAGTTTAGAATATTGTCGTGAGTTAATCGACAAAAGCGTAAGGGAAACATCTCCTTTAGCACATTACTATTTTTATTTGTCATCAGTTATTTATATGTCTGATTATATAAAGAAAAACTGTGACTATAAAAACAAGAACGTGTATTGCGTTAAGTATCTTATTGATACAGTTGTTTCACATCAGGAAGCGGGTTTGGATGTTAAACTGGATTATGAAACAGATGGCATCTTAAAACCGGATTTAACTGTTTTTGTTCAATTGGATGAACAAATCAGACAAGAGAGGATTACAAAGCGTGGCAAGTCAGTATTTGACAAACTTTTGGATGATGACAAAACAAGAAACAATATTTATGACAGATTTAAAAATCTGTTAGATGAAAACACAGTTTATTTTGACAATATAGAGAAAGACATAAATAAAAATGCAAAAGCGTTGTATGAAAAAATAACAAAATTTAATATGTAAAGAATATACCTTAGGAAATCTTCCTAAGGTATATTCTTATTTTCTAATCCACATACATGGGTAAATAGAATAATCTAAATTTGCATCATTTATATAAATATATCCATATTCACCAATATATCTTATCATATTAGTATTATTTGCATATGGTGTCATAAATACCATATTTTCTTTTTCTTGAATATTATTTTTAGTTATATATGTATAATATTCAAAAGAATTAAGTAAAAATATATAATCTTCTGATGTATTCTGATAATATCTTGAAATATCTTTATCTTGCAAATGAGTAAAACTATTCCAATAATATGGTAAAACGCCTTTTTCTTTAACATGTATATGATTTTGTGCTAATAATATAGTAGATTTTGTTTTTAATATTTTGCTTTTTTCTTCTGTTGAAAAAGAATTATATAAGTTATCATTTAAAAATTTTCGTATAGATGAATCTACCCAATAATTTGAATTATTAGTATCAAATTTATTTATTACTAATGGCTCTTTTGTAATTAATAAATAAGCTTCATCTGTTTCATCAATAATTTGCCAAGTTATATTTTTATCCATAAAAGTTCCGAAAGTAATTTCTTTTGCAGTAAATATTGGTTTTGTAAGATTAAATAAAATAATGCAACATATTATTGTACCAAAAACAATAATGGTAATCATTCTTGGTATTTTATTTCTTCTTAAATAATCAAAGATTTCTCTAATTTCTAATATTAAATATCCTAATATACAAACAAGCAATGTATCATATAAATGGTTAAATAAAAACATATGCTTTTGCAGATCAGCTTCTCCATTAGACATAAATGGCATTACCATTGCAATTCCTGTAGCTAATGTTAACCCAACTAAAAATATTATCCTTAATATTGGAGTAGAATATAGCATTGTAATTTTCTGTGAAGGTATTTGAATATCCTTTTTAAATTTAACAAATTGTATTATAAAGAAAATAAGCATTCCTGTAAAAAACAATACAATCCAATACATATTTGTAATATTTATATCATTTCTAAAATTACTCCATAATGAAAAATTAGTGTTTTGACTTAACTTAATTTCACTATATTCTTTTGTATAATTAGATAAATACATAGGTTTAATAATACTAGCATTAATTAATGAAATATCTAATTTTTCAAAAAATCTATCTAAATGTAGTAAATAGTATCTTAATACTTTAGTTTTACTTAATGCAGAATATACTTTTTCATTAAAACTATCTGAATAAATATTAAATTTATGTTCACCATCATATGCGTTTGTATTTGCCAAACTAATATATCTTTGATTAATATCCATTTCAAATAAATCTTGCTCTGGTGTGTCAGAATCCTTTAATATTCCATAAAATACTGCATTAAAGTTTGTTGCTTTTTCCATCCATAAAGGAGTTTTATTTAAAAATGCAACAGATGCAAAAATACATATAATAGATGAAACTATTAAAACAATTCTTGTATATGATTTAGTAGATAAAAACATAATTATTAATCCAACAATTGAGTATATTACTGCTATTGGAACATTTGCTGCTTTAGAACAAGCAAATATATATGTAAATAAAATAAATAAGAAATATGTAAATATATTAAATTTTGTTATTTTTCTATGTTCTCTATAACAATTTAGGGTATATACTAGTATTCCTGTAATTAATATAAAAGTACAATATTGAAGAGCTTCACCATAAAAAGAATTAAAATATATTATATATCCTAAATCAAAAAATACTAAACATAATATAATAAAAATTAATATATTTATAAAATGATTATCACTTTCAAATCCTTTATATAAAAAAGTAAAACCAATGGCAAAAATAACAATATATATTTGTGCTAAATATGTAATATCATATTTAGAAACATCATTGCCACTGAAATAATTATTTATATAATTAAATAATTTAGAAAGTTTTATGAAGAAAAATTGTGATGATGTGTATTCTGTTGTATCTAATGGGTTTTCCTTAAAAAGATTAGTAGCAACTTCGAAAAAAGTATTTCCACTTATTTTCATCCTATAAAATTGATTAAAATAGTAAGAAGTATTACTATTATCTATATAACTAATATTATTTGGCTCCATTACCCTTATAAAATCACCATTGTCAGATAAACCAGTTATAGCAGGATAATGCAATATAACGTTACATAAAACAATAGTAAATATAAATACAAATATACCAGTACATATTTTAAATATATTATTCAAATTTTTTCACCCCAAGAATATATTAATATATTTTTTTTATAATTACAAGAAAAATAACTTGAAAAGATAAACTACATATGATATATTACAAAGAGAAAAGAGGTGTAAGAAAATGTCAAATAAAACCAAAGTAATATGCCATAAAGTGCTAAATACTAGGGGGGGGGGTGTTCTATAGAATAAGGATATCTTTAATTGACATGCCAAAAAATACAAAGAACTTAAGAATATATTACGACAAAACGTAGTATAGTCTTAGGTTCTTTTTTGTGTGCATGAACCTAGGGAGCCATTACCCAATAATGGAAATTTTAAAAGGAGGAATTTTTATGAAGAAAAAAAATACATCAGGTATAAGCTTAGTCGCGTTAATTGTAACAATAATTGTGCTAATAATATTGACAGCTGCAGTTATTGTAACATTTATGGAAGATGGAATAATAGATAAAGCAAAAGAAGCGGTATTTAAAAATGATATAAGAACATATCAAGAAATACTGATAGTAAAAAAAGGAAAAGAACAAATTGATATAGCTATAGGTAATGGAGGAGAAAGCGAATTAAATGCAATAGAATTAGAAGATATACAAAGAATAATTCCCGAATTTAAAGAAGAATATGATGGTTTAATAGAAATACAAAATGGAAAGATAGTATTAGGAAGTAGAGATGAAGAGCCATATAGCACTTGGCTAGCAGAATTAGGAATAGGAGAAAAAGCAATATTACCAATTGTTCATAATGGAATAATACCAGAAGGTGGTGTTTATTATTCAAATATTCCAGATAATGAATTGGGAGAATATTGGCCTGGAGATTATAGTGGTGGAACCAAATATGTAGCTGGGGATAAATTCCCTGAGAGTATAAGTGTTGGTGATGTATATATATATGGAGGTTATGAGTATAGATATGGATTAAGTTTTGCATATGATGGTGATTTGTGGCTTTTAAATGAAGGACAAGATGGATGGGGTGTTGTTGTTTATAATTCCTCTGAGTATAATGCTGTTTTGACTACTATTAATGGTAAAAATGTTGTTAATATGGATGGTACTTTTTATTATTCAGGAATTACAGAAGCTCCTGTAATTCCCGAGACTGTAACATCTATGAAAGGAACTTTTTATAATAGTAATTTAACCCAAAAACCTATTATTCCTAATGGTGTTACTGATATAAGTTATGCATTTTATGGTTGTACTTCATTGATTAATGCACCTATAATTCCGAATAGTGTTACTAATATGAAAGGAACATTTACTAATTGTACGTCATTAGTTAATGCGCCTGTAATTCCAGAAAGTGTAATTTATATGGGAGGTGCATCTACTTGGGAAAATGGTGCTTTTGAAGGATGTAGTAATTTGAATGGAATAATTGAAATTAATGCTAATAATTTAGAGATTTATAAAAAATCTTTAAAAGGAACCAAGATTCATTGGATTACAGGTTCTATTTCTGATGAATTAAAACAGGCTATTGCTGAAGATAGTGGCATTCCTTTATATCCAATAGTTGATGGAGGAGATACATCTAAAATTGGTGTTTATTATGCAGGAGTAACAAGTAATAAAACTGGTGATTATACAGGTGTTACGACTATGTATATAAATGGAGCTATGCCTGAGACTGTAAATACTGGTGATGTTTATGTTGAAGGGGATTATGAATATAGATATAATATGTATTGGTATGGTGATAGTATTAATGAAATTTGGGATGTGGATGAAAGATATCAGAATGGATGGGGAGTTAGAGTTTTAGATAAAACAAAAACTTCTTATGGTGAAATTTTAACCTATATTAATGGTAAAAGCATTACTAGTGTGGATGGAACATTTGCTTATTCTAATATAAGCAAGTCTCCAGTCATTCCTGATACTGTTACTAGTATGGATTATACATTTGAGTGTTCTTCATTAACAGAAGCACCTGTAATTCCACATGGCGTAACTTATTTATTTGCTACTTTTGAATACAGTAAATTGGAAGAGTTTATTATTCCAGAACATGTTACAGGAATACCAGAAGCATTTGTTGGTACTGGTTTAGTTGAAATAGTATTACATGATAAAATTGTAAGTATAGGTATGGCATTTATGGATTGTAGAAATTTAACAACAGTTTCTGTTATTCCTGAAAGTGTTATTGAAATGGAGCGTGCTTTTGAGGGATGTAGTAATTTAACAGGTACTATTGAAATAAATGCTAATATTGAACCTAGTACTAATCCATATTTCCCTTTTGAAGGTTATGAAGGAGTTTTTAATGGTACTACTAAACCTATTACATTAACTGGTACTTCACCAATACTTAATGAAATAGCAGCAGAATATAGCAATGTTACTGTTGCACAATAATAGATTAAGATAAGATATAAAAAAATAAACCTAAGGATAAAACTAACTTAGGTTTATTTTTTATAAAATAATATATTTTCTTACAAATATATATTGAAATTTTGAAATATTTAATATATATTTACAATGAAATAAAAGAGGTGAAAATATGACAATAAACAAAAATTTTTGGCTTTTATTAATTTTTATATTATCTGGAATAGTTATAGGAGGGCTATTAGGTCAACTTGCTACACAAGTAAGTTATTTAGGATGGCTTGCATATGGTATGGAATTTGGAACAACAAATCCATTTACATTAGATATGGGGCTTTTAAATTTAACTTTTGGATTAACATTTAAAATGAATATAGCAAGTATAATAGGACTTTTAATAGCAGTATTTATATATAGAAAGGTAGTAAGATAGTGAAAGTTATATTAGCATCAAATTCTCCTAGAAGAAAACAATTACTTGAGCAAATTGGAATAGATTTTGAAGTTATAGTTTCAGATGTAGATGAGAGTAAAGTTGTTTCTGAGAGTGTAGATAAATATGTTGAAAAGCTAGCATATATGAAAGCAAAAGATGTATATGATAAATTAAACTATGATAAAATAGTAATTGGATCAGATACTGTTGTTGCATTTAATGGAGAAGTTTTAGGAAAACCAATTAATGAAAATAATGCATTTGAAATGTTAAAAATGCTACAAGGCAATATATGTGAAGTATTAACAGGTTTATGTGTAATAAGTAGTAAAAATAATAAAGAGTATATTACACATGATAAATGCAGAGTATATATACAAAATATGACTGATGAAGAAATTTGGGAATATATAAAAACAGGAGAACCTATGGATAAAGCAGGAGCCTTTGCTATACAAGGAATAGGTGGAAGATATATAAGCAAAATAGAAGGAGACTATTATTCAGTTGTAGGTTTGCCAATAAATAAGTTGTATAATATATTAAAAAAAGAGGTGTAAATATTGGAAAATGCAAGTAAAGCATTATTGATAGCAGGAGCTATACTATTAGTTATAGCTATAATTGCAATAGCTGTTGGGATAGTAAGTAGTACAAGAGGAACAATTGGAAGTGCCGAAAATCAAATAGACTCAATGGCAATACAAATGCATAATAAGCAATTTGAAGTATATGAAGGAAAACTGACATATAAACAAGTTAAAGAATTGTTTTCGTTAATAATTGCTAATAATAGTAAAACACAAGACAATAATTTTATAATAACAACAGCATGTTATAGATGGCAAGAAGGAAGAAGTACAAAAAATTATTGGGTATATAATGGTCAAACAGATTTAACAGATCCAGAAGTAATAGCATATAAAGTTGGCCAATATGTGGCATTAACAACAGAACCGTATATAAGTAATTTATATGATTGTGAATTATTTTATAACAGTCAAGGAATAATTAATAAAATATATGTAACAGGAAATTTAGATTAACGAGGAGGTGATTTAAGTGATTAAAAAAGGGAAAATTTTAATATGCTTAATTGCTATAATGATAATGTCAAGTGTTATTGTTTTTGCAGGATATAATATAGAAAAAGTTAATTTGAATTCTAATTATAAATTAATAGGTAAATTTAATAATGGTTTAGCTGTTGTACAAAACAACTATGTATATGGTGAAAAATATGGATATATTAATTCAAATGGTAATGTTGTAATCCCATGTCAGTATGAATATGCTTCAGATTTTAATGAAGGATATGCAATAATACAAAAAAATACAGTATATTCAAAAAAATGGGGAGTTATTGATACACAAGGTAAAGAGTATTTATGGGATGAAACTTTTGATAGTATAATTGGTCCAGTATCAAATGGAAAAGTATTAGTACAAAAATATGAAAGATGGACTTTTGTAGATATATATGGTAAAAAGGCTTCAGATTTTAGATATTTTAATATAAATAGTTTTTCTGATGGATTAGCACTAATTAAAAATAGTGGAAAAGCAGGATATATAGATACAGCTACAAAACAAGTTATTCCTTTTAATTATATTGATGGAAAAAACTTTAATGAAGGGTTAGCACCAGTTAAAACAAATTTAACTTGGAATTACATAGATAAAAATAATAATATTGTAATAAAAGGAACATATTATGTTGATGCAACAGAATTTTCAGAAGGTGTAGCTGCAATAGCAAAAGAAGAATTGTTAGGAAAAAGATATGCATTGATTAATAAAAAAGGTGAATTCTTAAGCAATTTTGTTTTTGAAGAAGTTGGTAAAAATATAGAAGGTTTAATACCAGTAAAACAATATAGTGTATGGGGATTTGCTGATTGCACTGGAAATATTATAGTAAAACCTAAATATACGAGTGTTAGCAATTTTTCAGGAGGATATGCAACTGTTTGCTTAAATGGGAAATGGGGAGTAATTGATGCTCAAGGAAATGAAATAATTGAATTAAAATATCATGAAGCAAATGATGTTGGAAATGGTATAGTAGCATTAAAATACTATAATACATGGAATTTATTTAAGATATCTAAAAAAGAAAATGCTAATATTTCAAAACAGAAAATATATATAAATGGAAATTTAGTTAATTTTGAAACATACAACATATTGGATAATAACTATGTAAAACTTAGAGATGTTGTATATATGATAGGAAAATATAACTTAAATTACAATATTACATGGAATGCAGAAAAACAAAGAATAGATATAATAAGCAATAAAAAATATGTTACTGAAGGAAATGAAATGAAAATATTAAATTCAAATAAAGTAACAAAAACAGGGATTAAAAATTCATCAAGTATTTTTGTTGATGAAATAAGCAGAAATATTTTAGCATATACAATTGATGGTTATAACTATATGAAACTAAGAGATTTAGGAAATGTCTTGAATTTCGAAGTTGAATATAATGAAAATAATAACAGTGTTTATATAAAAATATAAATACAAAAAAATTAAAATTATAGGAGGAAAAGATTATGGATATTTTAATGAGTAAAGAGGAGAAAAAATTTATTAGTGTAATGGCAACAGCGGTAATTTGGATTTTGTTATTTGTGTCATTTAAAGTTGGTTTAGATTCAGGTATGATAGAAAATGCTGTAAATAGAATATTATCTAGCTATTATCTTATGACAATGGTTATTCAAACAATATTAGCTACATTAATAATGGGATTAGGATTAACTTCTTATGTTGCAGTAAAACAAAATAAAGCAATGGAAAAAGCTAAACAATTTGAAAAAGAAGAAATAGAAGAAAAAAGAGAATATATAGTTGAATAATTAAAGGTGATAAAATGAGAGAATCAATAATAATAATAGAAGGCGCACAAGGAGTAGGTAAAACAACAGCAACAGATTATTTAAGAAATAAGTTGCCATATACTAATTTATATAGATTATCTGGAAATAAAGATAAATCAGAAACAGGTTTAATAAAAGCAGAAGAGATGTATGATGATTTATTACAATATATGTCTACTCTACAACATAAAGATATAAATTTATTATTTGATAGAACTTTTTTCTCAGAAGAAGCATATGCAAGATTAGGATATAAAGATTATTCTTTTACACATGTATATGAAAAACTATTAGACAGATTAAATTCTTTAGATTTTGATATATACTATATTGTTTTATATTTAGAAGACACTTCTCTTTTCGCACAAAGATTGAAAAGAGAAGGAAAAGCTAATGTTAAATTTGTTGAATTTAATTCTCAAAATAGTATAAATCAACAAAATACATATTTACAAATGGCTGATGAAATACAAGGCAAATATGATAATATAAAAGTAATGAAAGTAAAAAATGATTTGCCTAATATGGCAACAGATGTTTTTGATGAAATATTTAAAGAATTAATGAAAAAATAAGGAGAAATATATGCAAGTAGTAGTAATAGGCTGTGGAAAAATAGGCATTAAATTTGCAAAAAAAATGTCTGGTTTAAATAACGATGTTACTATAATAGATAGTAATAAAGAATTAACAAAAAAAATATCAAAAGAATTTGATGGTAGAGTAATTAATGGTTTAGAATTTGACAAAACTATTTTAGAAAATGCAAATGTAAAAGAAGCTAATTGTATTGTAGTATCAACAGATAAGGATAATACAAATATAATGGTAGCTCAAGTTTTAAATAAGATATTTGATGTAAAAAATATAATAATTTGTTTGCAAAATCCTTCATTAGCAAAAATATATGAAGATAGTAGTTTTAAGATAATATGCCCAACTAATATTGTTACAGATAAAATTATGGAAATAATGGATAAATAGGAGGGGGAAAATATGAATATAACTATTATTGGTGGAGGAAAAGTAGGATATAATGTTGCAAAACAAGTTAGTGAAGATGAAAAAACAAATATAACTCTTATAGAAAAAAGATATGAAAAATGTGTTGAAATATCTGAAGAATTAGATATAACAGTTATAAATGGAGATTCAACTGATCCTAAATTCTTAGCAGAAGCTGGGATAGAAGATACAGATATGTTTATCATTTCTACAGGAGATGATGAAATAAATTTTGTAAGTCTAGAAATAATATCTAAATTATTTAATTATGATAAAATTATTGTTAGGGTAAATAATCCTAAGAATAAAGAAATATTTGAAAAAAGTGGTGTTGATACTATAATTTCTCCAACAGAAATTATGACACAAGCAATAACATTAGATATAGATCATTTAATAAAAGAAAGAGAGCTAAAAGATGACTAAATTTTTAAAGAATATATTAATGTATATAAAAGGTATAATGTTTGAGATATCAATCATTATTGCCTTTTTGCTTATTACAATGATTATATGCCTTTTATTAGGAGGTATGTAGTATGAAGATTAAATTTAACGCAAATATTATAAAAGAAGTTATAAATAGTGTAAGTAAAATAATGATAGTAATATCTTTAATGCAAGTAATACCAATAATTACATCTTTATTATATAAAGAATACAATATTGGTGTTTGTTTTGGATTAGGAATGTGTATTTCAATAATAATATCTAGTATAATGTATTTGATAACGAGTAAATATGTTTCAGTAAAATCTAATTTTGGGACAAGTTTAGCAATTGCGTCTATAACATGGGTAATAGCATCAATGTTTTCAGCATTATCATTATTTTTCTGTGGAGATTATAATACATATATGGATGCTTTTTTTGATTCAATGAGTGGATTTACAACAAGTGGATTTAGTTTAATACAAGATTTAGATCATGTATCACATGGTGTAAACATTTGGAGACATTTAATAGGATATATAGGTGGTAATGGAATATTAGTATTTGCACTGGCATTTTTGATAAGAAATGGAAAAAATTCATTTCAAATGTATGAAGCTGAAGGAAAAGATGAAAAAATTTTCCCTAGCACAAAACATACAGCCAAGGTTATATGGAAAATTAGTACAGTATTTTTAATTATTGGTATATTAATAATGACAGTAATAGGAATAGTAATAGGACTTAATATAGAAAGTGCAATATTCCATGGAATATGCAATTATATGTCAGCATGGTCTACTTGTGGTTTTGGACCGATGTCACAAAATGTATTATATTATCATAGCGGAATATTTGAATTTGCATTAATGATATTTATGTTATTAGGTTGTTTTAATTTTATACTACATTTTACTGTTATAGAGAAAAACAAAAAAGAGATATTTAAAAATATAGAAATTAGAACTATAGTGACAACTATATTAATATTTATAGTTGGTATAAGTGCAATATTAATACAAAATAATATATATAATGGCGGAATAAATTATTTTAGAAAAGTTGCTTTCCAAGTAATATCAGCTAATACAGGAACAGGCTCAGCAACAATGTATCCAGCACAATTCATATATAGCTGGAAACCTTTTGCTATAGGGATACTTGTTTTAGCAATGTTATTTGGTGGTTCTATGAGTTCTACAGCTGGAGGATTTAAAGCATTAAGAATTAGTGTAATATTAAAAGGAATTATAGAAGATATTAAGAAAATGACTTATTCAGAAGGTACAGTTGTAACTAAAAAAATACATCATATAAAAGATATGGTATTATCTAATGAACTGTTTAAAAGTGCAGCAACAATAGTAATTTCATATATTATTGTTTTTGTAATAACAACAGGTTTTACAAGCATGTATGGACATAATTTAGAACTTTCAATGTTTGAGTCAGCTTCTGTTGTAGGAAATGTTGGTCTAACTTGTGGTATAGTAAAACCGCTAATGCCTAGATTTTTAAAATATTGGTATATTTTTGTAATGTGGATTTGCAGATTAGAATTTATTTCAGTATTTGCACTTATATCTTTTGCAATAAAAGCTATTAAGAAAAGAGGTGTAACTAAAATTGAAATTGAAGATTAGTATATTATTTATAATATTTACAATAGTATCTAGTATAAGCTATGGAAAAAATATAATATATTCATCAAAGGTAATTATAGATAGTAGTGAGCAATTAAATGGACAAGAAATAAAATATCAAGGAGAAGCTATTGGAGATATATTATATAGAAACAATAAAGAAAACGGATGGGTTAATATAAATGATGGAACAAATGCAATAGGTGTTTGGATGAATAAAGAGCAATTAGAGAAGATAAATACTTTAGGAAAGTATCAAACAAAAGGAGATATAGTTTTAGTTACGGGCAAAATTAATTCTGCATGTGAAGAACATGGAGGAGATTTAGATATACATGCCACTGAAATAGAAATTGTTGAAAATGGATATACACAAATAGAGCCAATTAATCAAGATATGTATACTATATATAGATTATTAACAATTCCAACAGTATTACTTTTAATGATAGTATTTTTTATAAATAGAAATAGAGAAAAGAAACAACAGAAATAAGGAGGGTATATATGGATTTATTTAGCTTAAAAGGTAAAGTTGCAGCTGTAACAGGGGCAAGTAGAGGATTAGGAAAAGAAATGGCTATTGGTTTAGCAGAGGCAGGAGCAGATATAGTAGGAATTAGTTATGGTTCAATGGAAGAAACAAAGATAGAAGTAGAAAAACTAGGAAGAAAGTTTTTAGAAATTAATGCAGATTTATCTAAAGTAGAAAAAACAGATAATATATTAGAAGAAATATTAAAAGAATATGGGAAAATAGATATTCTAGTAAATAATGCAGGGACAATAAGAAGAGAAGATGCAATAGAATATACAGAGGAAGACTGGGATTATATATTAAACTTAAATTTAAAAACTGTATTTTTCTTATCTCAAAAGTTTGCTAAACAATTTATAAAACAAGAAACAGGTGGAAAAATTATTAATATTGCATCAATGTTATCATTCCAAGGTGGAATAAGAGTGCCTGCATATACTGCTAGTAAAAGTGGAGTAATGGGAATAACAAAAGCATTGGCAAATGAATGGGCAAAATATAATATAAATGTTAATGCAATTGCACCAGGATATATGGAAACAGATAATACAAAACAAATAAGAGAAGATGAAAAAAGAAATGATGAGATATTATCAAGAATACCAGCAGGAAGATGGGGCCAGCCGCAAGACTTAGTAGGAAGTGCAATATTTTTATCTTCAAATGCATCTAATTATATAAATGGTCATACCCTTGCTGTAGATGGAGGATGGCTTGCTAGATAAAAAGGGAATTTAAAATAATAAAATATATAAAACAAAAAAGTACACTTTATTTCATAATAAAATGTACTTTTTCTTTGTTATCTGTCCATTTCAGAAGTATGGCCACCATTATGTGCAGATATAATTGAATTAATTTCAGATATATCACTACATAATATGTCACCTGGAATTGTGTTTTTTAGAACACTAAAAGCATTTCCATATTGGAGTGCTTTCATGCAATCAAAATCATGTGTAAGAAGTCCATATAATACACCGGCAATATATGCATCTCCGCTTCCTATACGGTCAATTACATCAATATTTTCATATGGTTTTTCTGTATAAAAAGCTTTGTTTGTTGAATCATAAATATATGATGTAAATGAGTGAACTTTTGGTGTAATAGCATCACGTTTAGTTGATGCAACAATTTTTATGTTGTATTCATCAGCAAAACTTTTTAAAATTTGTTCTACATTGCCTGTTTTACCAAATGTAAGTTTAGCCGTTTCTTGTGAACAAAAGAAAATATCTACATATGGTAAAATTTCAGTTATTGTTTTTCTTGCTTCATCTTCATTCCATAAATTAGCTCTGAAATTTACATCAAAGGAGATTAGTGTTTTTTTAGTTTTACTAAATTCCTTTATTATCTCAATTGTATTTTCCCTTATTTCAGGTGCTAATGCTAAAGTTATACCAGTTGTATGAAATATTTTAGAAGCTGAATATATTTCAGGATTTATATCTTCTAATGTTAGTGAACAAAAAGATGAATGTTCTCTGTCATATATTACACAAGGCTTGCGAGGAGCAGCACCGCTTTCTGAATAGTAGAGACCAAGCCTAGCATTTGATGAATTATCATAAATGAGAAGGTCATCACTAACACCAAATGAACGAATTGAATTTTTTACAAAAACACCTAATCGGTTATTTGGAATTTTAGTAATAATAGCACTTCTTAAACCCATGTTAGATAATGCAGAAACAACATTAAGTTCTGCACCACCTATTTGTCTTTTTAATTCTTCACAACGAGATAGTCTTTCATTACCAGGAGGAGAAAGTCTACAAATAATTTCTCCTAATGATGTTACATCAAATTTCATAAAATCACTCCTTATATTATAAATATAAATAACGACATAAACTTTATACAAAAGTTTAATAAAATATAATTATTTGACTGATACATTATAGCATAGTAATAAATATAAATCAATTAAGTATAAAGTATTGGATAAAAAGTTCTACGGATATTGACTATCAGACGTTTTAGTGATATATTTGTATAGGAAAAAGAGGTGATATTATGAATAAAATTATGTTTGTATGTACAGGTAATATTTGTAGAAGTGCGATGGCTGAATATATGTTTAAAGATATTGTTAAAAATAAAAATGTGGCTAACAAATATCATATTTGTTCATCTGGAGTTTTTGCATATAATGGACAAAAACCAACAGATGAAGCTATAACAGTAATGAATGAAAAAAACATAGATATGTCAGAACATAGGTCTACGAATATTAATAATTCTAATGTTTTAAGTATGAATTTAGTTTTATGTATGACATATATTCAAAAATTACAAATTATTCATAGATATCCAGAATTAGAAGGAAATGTTTATACTTTAAAAGAATATGTTGTTTATGATAATGAAGATAATAAAGATATAAACATTGAAGATCCATGGGGATTAACTATTGAAACATACAGAGAATGTTTAAGTGAAATTGAGAAGTGTTTAAATAAATTGATAGATATTATTGATTAATGGAGGAGTTATGAAAATAGCTATTGGATCAGACCATGCAGGTTATGAATTAAAAGAAAAAATTAAACAATATTTAATTGAAAATAATATAGAAATAATCGATGTAGGAACAAATTCTACTGAAAGTGTAGATTATCCAGATTTTGCTTATGATGTAGCAAAAAATGTTATAGATGGAAATGTAGATAAAGGAATTTTAATTTGTACAACAGGAATTGGAATTGGAATTGCAGCAAATAAAGTAAAAGGAATAAGATGTGGTACATGTAATGATTTAGTATCTGCTGAAATGGCAAGAAAAGATAATGATATAAATGTTGTTGCAATTGGAAGTAGATTTGTAGATTATGAGTTAGCAGAAAAAATTGTAGATAAATTTATTAATACACAATTTTTAGGAAATGAAATTTCAGGAGAAAGGCATAAAAGAAGAGTAAATAAAATAACAGAAATTGAAAATATGTAAGAGGGTAGAAATATATGTGGATTGATTGTGTCATAGGTTTTGCAATAGCTTTTGTATGCACATTTGTTGCAACACCTTTTGTAAGAAAATTAGCAATAAAAATAGGAGCAATGGATGTTCCAAAAGATGATAGGAGAATGCATACAAAACCTATTCCAAGAATGGGTGGATTAGCAATTTTTATAGGAATAATTATAGCAGTAATATTTAATGTTATTTCAGCAAGTATTGAAAAAACCGGAATATTTTTTGATGAAAAAATAGTTGCTTATTTAATAGGTGCAGTAATTATTGTTATAATGGGGATTATTGATGATAGAAAACCAATTAGAGCTATATATAAATTAATTATTCAAATTATAGCAGCAATAATCCCAATATTATATGGAATTAAGATTGGATTTATAGCAAATCCATTTACACCAGAGGCATATATTACATTAGGATTTTTAGAAATACCAATAACAATTTTATGGATAGTTGGTATTACAAATGCAATTAATTTTATAGATGGATTAGATGGATTAGCTGCAGGTATTTCTTGTATATCTAGTTTATCAATGTTATTTATATTTATGATAACAGGACAAAGTATGGAAGCAATATTTTTAGCAGGAATACTAGTTGGAGCTACATTAGGATTTTTACCATTTAATTTTAATCCAGCAAAAATATTTATGGGAGATACAGGTTCAAACTTTTTAGGATATTCATTGGCAGTACTTTCAATAATGGGTATAGCAAAAACATATACAATATTATCTGTCATTGCTCCAATTATAATATTAGCAGTTCCAATATTTGATACAGGATTTGCAATTATTAGAAGAATATTAAAAGGACAATCACCAATGCAAGCAGATAAAGGACATTTACATCATAAACTAATTGCAGCAGGATTATCTACAAGACAAGCAGTTTTTGTTCTTTATGCAATATGTGTGTTATTGGGAATGCTTGCAATTGTTTTATTAGAAACAAGTTTATGGAAAGTAATTGTCTTAGCAATAGCAATATTGTTATTTATGTATGCTGGTATAAAATACATGGGAGATAAAGAATTAAAATTATTAGAAGAAATAGATGATAAAAATAAGGGGGAGTAAATATGGCAATTAAAGTTATGTTAGTTTTTGGAACAAGACCAGAAGCAATAAAAATGGCACCATTAGTTAAAGAATTACAAAAAAGAGAGGAGATAGATGTTAAAGTTTGTGTTACAGCACAACATAGAGAAATGCTTGACCAAGTTTTAGAAATATTTGATATTAAACCAGATTTTGATTTAAATATAATGACACAAAGACAGACTTTAGCAGGAATAACAACAAAAGCTCTAGATGGATTATATGAAGTAATTTCAAATGAAAAACCAGATATAGTTTTAGTACATGGTGATACTACTACTACATTTGTAGCAAGTTTAGCAGCATTTTATAATCAAGTTAAAGTAGGACATGTTGAAGCAGGTCTTAGAACTTATGATAAATATTCACCATTCCCAGAAGAAATGAATAGAAAATTAACAACAGCAATTGCAGACATATATTTTGCACCAACATTAAATAATAAAAATAATTTATTAAAAGAAGCTATTGAAGAAGATAAAATATATATAACAGGAAATACAGCTGTTGATGCTATGGGATATACAGTTAATAAAGAATTTAAATTTGAAAATCCTGAATTAGCTAAAATAGATTTTGAGAATAGAAGAATGATATTAGTAACAGCACATAGAAGAGAAAATTTAGGAGAACCTTTAGAAAACATTTGCAAAGCTATTAAACATTTAGTTGAAAATAACCCAGATATAGGTGTTGTATATCCAGTTCACTTAAATCCAGCTGTGCAAAATACTGCAAGAAGTATTTTAGGTAATATGGAAAATGTACATTTAATTGATCCATTAGATGCAATGACATTCCAAAATGTTATGGATAGATCATATATGGTAATGTCTGATTCAGGTGGTGTACAAGAAGAAGCTCCTTCTGTTGGAAAACCAGTTTTAGTACTAAGAACAGAAACAGAAAGACCAGAAGCAATTGAAACAGGTACATTAAAACTAGCTGGAACAGATACAGAAAATATTATTAAATTGGCACAAGAATTATTAGATGATAGCGCTGAATATGAAAGAATGAGTCATGCTAAAAATCCATATGGTGATGGAAAAGCATCTGAAAGAATAGCTGATGCAATATTATATAGTTTTGGATTAAAAGATAATAAACCAGATGAATTTAAAATATAGATAAATAATACAAAAAAATACTAGTTCAAAAAAATGAACTAGTATTTTTCTTGTTATGTTGACTTTGTTTATACCATCGTAACTTGAATTGTTTATTTTAATCACGATTTTGGGAATGTGTTGCTATTCTATGAAAAATTTAGAAATATAACACATGCACTAAGTAAAACCAGACAACAATAGCCGAAGTTTCATTACATTTCCTCCTTTAAAAAAGTTTTGTGGAGCTATTATGTAGAAGAATTCTACGTTAAGAATATATCATAAGATAGATTACATGTAAAGTATTTTGTCGAAATTTGATATATATTTTTTAATTGTTTTTGGAAAATGTTTAATTTTTATGATATAATCAATAAAGAGAAAAAGAAAGGAAGATAATCATGGCATTTTTACCAATATGTAAACAAGATATGATTAATAGAAATTGGGATGAATTAGATTTTATCTTTATATCTGGAGAAGCATATGTTGACCATCCAAGTTTTGGACATGCAATAATTACTAGACTTCTTGAAGATAAAGGGTTTAGAGTTGGAATAATATCTCTTCCACAAAAAAAGGAAGATTATTTAAAACTAGGAATACCTAAAATAGCATTTATAGTTTCTTCAGGTGTTATAGATTCAATGGTTAATAATTATACAGTTGCTAAAAAGAAAAGAACAGAAGATGAATATGCACCAGGAGGGAAAGCTGGTTTAAGACCAGATAGAGCAGATATTGTATATTGTCAAAAAATTAGAGAATACTTTGGAGATATTCCTATTATTCTTGGTGGAATAGAAGCTTCTTTAAGAAGATTTGCTCATTATGATTATTTGGAAGATAAAGTTAGAAATTCAATAATGATAGATACACAAGCAGATTTATTAATATATGGAATGGGGGAAAAACCATGGTGGGATATTTGCAAAATGCTAGATAGAGGTATCCCAATAACTAAAATACGTAATATTAATGGATGTATGTATGTAGACGAATATGATAATCTACCTAAAAATATTAAACAAGCAATAGATAATAATGAATTTAGTAATGAAATTAAAATATTAGATAGTGCAGAAGAAGTAAAAAAAGATAAAATAAAATATGCTAAAACATTTAAAGTTCAATATGAAGAACAAGATTTTAAACAAGGAAGTATTTTGGTACAAAAACATGGAGAGAAATATGTAGTTCAAAACATACCACAGCAGCCTCTTACTGAAAAAGAATTAGACAGTGTATATAAATATCCATATGAAAGAAAATATCATCCAATATATGAAAAAGATGGAGGAGTTCCAGCTATTAAAGAAGTTGAATTTAGCATAACAGCACAAAGAGGTTGTTTTGGAGCATGTAATTTTTGTGCAATAACTTTTCATCAAGGAAGGATTATACAACCTAGAAGTGATGAGTCAATTATTGAAGAGGCAGAATTGCTTGCAAGTAAGGATAATTTTAAAGGATATATACATGATGTAGGAGGTCCTACAGCTAATTTTAGACATCCATCATGTGAGAAACAATTAAAATATGGTATGTGTAAAGGTAAAGAGTGTTTATATCCTAAACCATGTCCCAATTTGAATACTGATCATAATAGTTATTTAAATTTACTTAGAAAGGTAAGAAAGATTAAAGGAATTAAAAAAGTATTTATTAGATCTGGTATTAGATATGATTATTTAATGTTAGATAAAAATGATGATTTTTTTACAGAACTTTGCAAACATCATGTTAGTGGACAATTAAAGGTAGCTCCAGAACATATAGTTGATGAAGTATTAGATAAAATGGGTAAACCAGAGAGTAAAGTGTATTTGAAGTTTGTAGATAAATATTATGCAATTAATAAAAAGCTAGGGAAGGACCAGTTTTTAGTTCCATACTTAATATCTAGCCATCCAGGTTGTGATATTAAATCTGCAATAAAACTAACAGAATATCTAAAAGAAATACATTATATGCCAATGCAAGTACAAGACTTTTATCCTACACCTGGAACAATATCTACTTGTATGTTTTATACAGGTATTGATCCTAGAAATATGAAAAAGGTTTATGTACCAAAAGAAAATGAAGAAAAAAGAATGCAAAGAGCATTGCTTCAATATAGAAAAAAGGAAAATTATGATATAATAAAAAAAGCTTTAAGAATAGCCAATAGAGAAGATTTGATAGGATTTAAACAAGAATGTATTGTAAAACCATCTAAAGAAGAAGCTATAAGTAAAAATAAAGAAAAAAATAATCAAATAAAGCAAAATAAAAAAAGGAAGACTATTAGAAATGTGCATAGTAAAAAAAATAATGTTATCAAATAATAAATAAAAACGTTATATATAGTGAGAAAATCTATTTAAAGAGGTAATAAATGAAAAAATTAATTGTATTTTTAGTAAAGTTAATAATAATAGTTGTTATTATGTTAGGTATTATTTCTGCTCCTATTATATATAGTGGATATGATATGTATAAAAAAGCACTTGAACAAATGCCTATAACAGAAAAAGTAGAAGAGATAAGAAGTAAAGAATATTACACTACAATAGATAAGCTTCCTAAAATGTATATTAATGCTGTTATTGCAGTTGAAGATCATAGATTTTATCAGCATGAAGGTATAGATATTATTGCTATTTGTAGAGCTATATATAATGATATAAAAGCAAAAGAATTAAAAGAAGGTGGAAGCACAATAACTCAGCAATTGGCAAAAAATATATATTTTACTCAAGAGAGAACAGCTAAGCGAAAAATAGCTGAGATATTTATGGCTAATAAAATAGAACAACAATTGGATAAAGATACAATATTTGAATTATATGTAAATACTAGTTATTTTGGTGATGGATATTATACAATTAAAGAAGCTTCTGAAGGGTATTTTAATAAACTTCCTATAGAATTAAATGATTATGAAGCGACTTTAATTGCAGGTATCCCTAATGCTCCATCAGTTTATGCACCAACTAAAAATTTAGATTTAGCTCATCAAAGACAAAAGCAAGTATTAAATGCAATGCTAGAACATGGATATATTTCACAAGAAGAATATGATGAGATAATAAATAAACAAACCAAATAAAACCTTTCTAAAAAATAGAAAGGTTTTATTTTTGGATTATTCAACAATATAATCGATGAAATAATCTTTAGTTATTGTTTTTTTATCATTTGTTACAGTAACCTTTACAGTAATTTTCTCACCTTTTTTAGGAATATATCCCTTATATGCATCATATACTTGCCAAGTATTAAATGTAAATAATTTAAGTTCTTTTGAGGTAGGGTCCATAATTATTTTTTCTAATGGTTCTGCTGAATAATCAATTGTAAAAGTTATACCATCTGAAG
>SVGE01000016.1 GCA_015056545.1 Clostridiales bacterium
GATAATATAACTGCTACAACTGAAGGTGAACATTGGGCAATGAATTATGTCAGATATGCTGAACAAAACAATATTGTACCAGTTGGATTATATAATAGTAGTAATTTAGATTTATTTGCTTCTAGAAAAGAAATATGCTATATGCTTATTCAAGCTTGTAGAAATATTGCATATAAACCTGTTTTAGATAATACTGATATGAAACTAGATTTTGCAGATTTAAATGAAGAGAATAAAGAAGCTATAAATGAAAATAACATCGATTATGCTCAAGCTATGAGACTATGTTATGCTATGGGAATTATTACTGGTTATCCTGATTATGAACAATATAGTTATGAAAAAGAAAATGGTTCTACTGCTTATGTATATAATAAAATATCAAAATTAGTGAAACCAAATGAAAATGTTACTAGAGCTGAAGCTGCTACTATGGTAGCTAGAGCATATTTTGCACAATATAGGCAATATACATATATTGAAAGAACTACTGAACAATTGCCATCAAATGCTTCTGATTTCAAAAAAACATTTACATATATGCCTAAATCTTTTTATGAAGAGGGTAAAGATTCTTTCTTTTCATATATTCCGAATAAAAAACCTATTAACTTCTTTTCAAAATATTCTTTAGATGATGGAAGAGGAAAAGCTAAAATCGAAGGAGCATATGATACACTATATAATATCTCATATAAAATGACTGATGAACAATGGGAACTTTGGAAACAAGAAATGCAAGTTTTTTCTAATGGAAATAAATTAGACGTTTTAAATGAATATATACAGTTTATTAAAGAAAATAAAATTGTAATTAAAGGTGGATATATAGTTGATACATCAACAGTAGGAACTGTAAAATCAAATCTTACAGAAGGTTTTAATGATAAAGATTTGATAAAAGGAATAGGTACATTATATATAGAAAATCCAAATAATGTAGATGATATATCAATTAATCAATTTGAATGGTATAAAGAAAAAAGATATATTAATACTTCTTTTTCACAAAGATATGTTTTCTTTGGTGTGGGTATATTAAGAGTAAATACTACAAACTATATTCAAAATATGGATTTATATAACTATTTCTATTTCTCTAATAAAATTAATTAGTAAAAAGCCCTCTCAGTTTAAATATTCTGAGAGGGCTTTTTACTAATTAATTTTTTCTTTACTCTATTTTTCCATCTATTGTTGTAATAGTATTATTTTCAGTAATACTATTATTGTGTACACCAAAATATTCAGCAAAAATTGCTTTTGTAACTTCTGCTGTATATGAACCATGACCACCATGTTCAACAACAACGGCAACAGCTATTTCTGGTTTATCATATGGAGCAAATCCTACGAATACACCATTATTTGAACCAGCTCCTGCTTGTGCTGTTCCAGTTTTTCCACCAACTGTTATTGGCAAATCTTTAAAGATTGAATATGCTGTACCGCCTGCTTCATCAGTAACATTTCTCATACCTTCTAGTACTGCATTAACATTCTCTTTTTCAAAAACTAAATCTTCCTTTTCTGTTCTAGTTATTCCAAAAGATTCATTTAAATAATTATTTATTTCTTCTTTTGAAACAGAACTATTATCTGAATTAATTACCTCTTTTATTAATGTAGGCGTAATATTATATCCTCCATTACATAATATTGCTGTATATCTTGCAAGTTGAAGTGGTGTAAATGAATTATATGATTGTCCAATAGCAGCAGATAATGTATCTGCAACATACCATGTTGCACCTTTACTTTCTCCATATGTTCTACTAGCTAAAATTCCTTGACTCTCACCAAGTAATTCAATACCAGTTTTTTGTCCCAAGCCTAAATAACTTGCATATTTTTCAAGGGTATCAATTGTCATTCTATATCCAACTTCATAAAAATAATAATTACATGATGTTTTTATAGCCTCTGATACATTAACATCACCATGTGTTAATCCATAACTTGTATAATACCAGCAAGCTGGTTTATGTCCTTTATCATATCTCCCTAAATCTGTTATTATTTCTGTTGGTGTAACAACTCCTGACTCTAAAGCAGCTATAGCAGTAGCCATTTTAAAAGTAGATCCTGGTGCATAAATTGCTTGTATTGCTCTATTATACATTGGTGTATTTTTATCATTATTAAGTTTATTCCAGTCTTCTGTGCTAATACCACCTATAAATAAAGATGGATCATATGTTGGATAACTAGCCATTGCTAATATTTCACCTGTATTTACATCAATAGCTACACAAGCTCCAGCATTAGCATCTGAATATTGCTGTGAAAATCCTCCTGAAGAAATCTTTTTAATATTATCTGCCAAAGCTTTTTCTGCAACTTCTTGCAAATTAGCATCAATAGTTAATACAATATCACTACCTTGCACACTTTCTTCACTTTGATATTCTTCATTAATTCTTCCATTAGAATCCATTTCAACTTTTCTTTTGCCATCTGTACCTTTTAAATATTTCTCTAACACTATTTCTAAACCAGATTTTCCAACTTGGTCATTTTGAGTATATGTTTCACCATATTTTTCAAGTTCTTCTTTATTTATTTTTCCAGTATATCCTAAAATATGTGAAGCAAGTGTACCTCTTACATAACTTCTAATTGGAATACTTGCTGTATTTATTCCAGGGAAATTAGCATTTTGTTCTTCTATTTCATTTAATGATTCTCTAGATATGTTACTTGCTATTTGATATGGTCTAAATGCGCTATATCCTGCACTAGATATATCAAATCTAATTCCAGCAATTTTTCTTATATCTTTTATATCTTCTTGTTTTATATCATATTTATCTTTCAATTTCATTAATACATCATATGCTGTAAGTTGTTCATCATATTTTTGTTTTTTCTTCCATTCTATTTCTTTTGCTAATTCTATATCATTAGAAAAAGTAAATTTTACATTGCCTTGTGCGTCAACTTCTATAGGTAATGTATTAGTATATGAGTCATTGTTTTTTTCTAGTATATTTATTATTGATAATAACACATTATTTAATTGTTCATTTTCTATTTTTGTTTTATATAATAATAATTCAAATCCCATAGTATTTGTTACTAAAAGATTCCCATTTCTATCATACATCTCACCTCTAGGAGCTTTTACAGTTCTTTCTCTTAATAACCTTTTTTGCGAACTTTGCCTATATTCTTCTCCATTTACTATTTGCAAATTAAAAAGAGTAAATAATAAAATAAGGGTAATAAGATATACTAACATATACACATATGTATATCTATTATCAAAAATTGTTTTTCTTTTATTTATACCCATTTTATCACTTCCTCTTTTAATATCTTCTTACTATTTTATTTGTTTCACTATTTTCCTTTATAATTCCTGAGAACATATGATGTATGCACATTGTAATTAACATATTAAATATACTTGCAATTAATATATTTAATATATAATTATATAAAACTAAAGTTGATTGTGTTAAAAATAAATAAATTATCCCATATATTGCTTCAATCCAAAATGTTGTTATAAATACATATAGCATTGTACCTATTCTTGGTTCAACAGACATTCTTTGGCAAAATATTGGTGTCACAATTGATAATATTAGTCCTAATATTCCATAAACTCCAACTACCATACCAAAACAAATATCAAATAATATTCCCATTAATACTGACATTATAGTATTAATCAATTGGTCATCATTTAATATATTTATATATACCAAATATATTATAAATATATTTGCTGAAACACCAAATATTTGTATTTTATTAACTATATTTACTTGTAAAATTGCCACAATAATAAAAGAGACAATACATAATATAATATATTTTAATCTATTCATCTTACTCTCCATCAATTATTACTATTACATATTCTAATGTATCAAAGTCTACAGCTGTACGGATAATAGCATATGTTTCTAATGAATTCTGTTCAACAACAACTTGCTCAACTTCTCCTACTTTTATTCCTTTTTTATATATTCCACCTAGACCAGATGTTTCAATAATATCTCCAACTGTTAATTCAACACCTGTTGGAACATATTTCAATTTCATTTGTGAATTATCTTTTAATCCTAATTCACCTCTTGCAATAACCGCTTCTCGAGTCTTTGATATTCTTGAACTAACTGAGTTTCCTGGGTCAGTAATACATAATACTTTTGCTGTATTAGGTGTAACTTCTTTAATATATCCAACTAACCCTTTATCTGCAATAACAGTCATTCCTTCTTTTATTCCATTATCACTACCTTGGTTAATAACTAATGCTTCATACCAACTACTTGTATCTTGTGCTATTATTTCTGCTGATACTGTAGTATATTCTGGGTATTTTTCTTTTAGATTCATTTGTTCTTTAAGCATAACATTTTCATTTTTAATTATTTCATAATCAGTTAATTTTTTCTTTAATTCAATATTTTCATTGTTTAACAGTTCATTTTTTGCAGTTAAGTCATTTATTTGTGGAAATATATCTCTATACCCCATTATCCAATTAGTAAAATAATTAAACCCTCTTTGTATAGGCATAACTGTATATGAAAGTACTGTTTCAACAACAGTACTTTCTCTTGGTTTATTAGTTATTATAATTGTAATAATCAATACAATAATTATTAATATATATGAAATTATTCTTAAAAGATTATTCTTTCTTTTTTTCATTATATTTATCTCCTATTTCTATTAGCATTAGATAAAGCTGATTTTAAATGATCTAAATCTGATAACACTTTATTTGCACCATTAACAACGCAATCTAAAGGGTTATCTGCAATAAATACAGGCATTCCTGTTTCATTACTAATTAGCATATCTAAATTCTTAATTAAAGCTCCTCCACCTGCTAATACTATACCTTTTTCCATAACATCTGCTGATAATTCTGGTGGCGTTCTTTCTAATGTCATTTTAATTCCTTCAATTATTTCTCTTATTGGTTCTTGCATAGCTTCACCAATTTGTGTTGATGTAATTTCTAATGTTTTTGGTAAACCAGTTAATAAATCTCTACCTCTTATTTCCATACTTTCTTCTATTGTTGGAATGCAAGCATTTCCAATATTTACTTTTATATCTTCTGCTGTTCTTTCACCTATCATTAAATTAAATTCTCTTTTAATATATGAAATAATTGCATCATCAAGTTCATCACCAGCTGTTCTAATTGATTTACTTGTTACTATACCACCTAATGATATAACTGCAATCTCACTAGTTCCTCCACCAATATCTACTATCATTGACCCACTAGCTTCTGAAACATTTAATCCTGCTCCAATTGCTGCTGCCATTGGTTCTTCCATTATAAATGCTGATTTTCCACCTGCTTCTATAACAGATTCTTCTACTGCTCTTTCTTCAACCTCTGTTACACCAGTTGGAACACATACAACTATTCTTGGTTTGCTTATTTTATATTTTTCACAAACTTTATGTATCATATTTTTTAATAATAGTTGTGTTGCTGAAAAATCTGCAATAACTCCATCTTTTAATGGTCTAACTGCTACAATATTCCCTGGTGTTCTTCCAAGCATAGCTTTTGCTTCTTCTCCAGTAGCAATAACTTCATTTGTATCTCTATTTATAGCTACAACTGTTGGTTCTCTTAGGACAATTCCTTTCCCTTTTATACTTAATAGAGTATTAGCTGTACCTAAATCTATTCCTATGTCTTTTGATACCATTCCAAACATAATTTTTACTTCCTTTCATTAATGTATTTATTTTTAGTCAATATATTCTATCAAAAATATTAACGTTTTTAAAGTCTTTTATGCAATTTTCTTGATATTTTTCAAAAAAAAATAAGATAGAAAACCTTACGGATTTCTATCTTATATATTTTTTAAGTAGAAGATTAATAATTATTTGTTAATTCACTGATATATCTGTTTCTCTACTAGGTGGATTAACAGTATTATCTTCTTGTTGCTGAGTATTTGACTCTTCACCTAAAACTTCTTTCTCAAAAACTATTTCTTCTTCAAAATTTTCATTTATTTCAGAATTATCTTCTAATACTTCCCCTTCAATATATTCATTAGTTTGACATACATCTTCGCATGAATCACATTGTTTTACACTATAGCCTTCATCATATTGTTTTGTTACTACATCAGCACAAAAATCACCTGCAAGCATACCTGTTTTGCTACAAATATTTAAACTAACTTTTTTCTTAATAATATTAAAACTTTTTTCATCAATATTTGTATGTAATTTATCTAACAGAGCTTTTGTATCTTTTTGTATTTTACTATTACTATATGATATATGTTTTGGTTTATCATATCCATACCATGTAGCTACAGTATATTTAGGGGTATAACCACAAAGCCATTTATCTTTTACATCACTTGTTGTTCCTGTTTTAGCTGCAACTTCACAATTAGCTAATTTAAAACTTTTAGCTGTACCTTCTGAACCAGTTACAACAGTTGTTAACAAGTCTGTAATATCTTTTGAAGTTTCTTCTGAAAAGACTCTTCTCTTTTCTTGCTCTTTTTTGTAATCATATATTTCTTTACCTGTATTATCTATAACTTTTTCAAAAAAGATAGGTTCACAATACACTCCATTATTTGCTAATGTCTGATAACCACTTGCCATCTCAATTGGAGTTACACCATATGTTAAACCGCCTAAAGCAATAGATAAATTCATATCTGCATCATCAAGCTTGATATTCATTTTAGATAAATATTCTTTGCTCTTATTAATACCAACACTATTTAATAGTTGTACTGCTGCTGTGTTACAAGATATTTCTAATGCCTTTCTTACAGATATATTTCCCCTGTAACCTGAATACCAGTTTTGAGGACTCCAATTACCATATGTTACATTTTCATCACAAATAATACTACTTGATGTAATTACTTTTTCTTCAAGTGCTGGTGCATATGCAACTAATGGTTTAAAAGCAGAACCGGGTTGTCTTCTAGAATATAATGCTCTATTTAATTCTCTATCTGCTTGTTTACTACCAGTTCCTCCTCTAATTGCAACTACTTTTCCATCATTAGTCATTATTACAATTGCTGATTGTATATTAGTAATTGCATTATATAATTTATCTACATCTGCTTGCAGACTTGAATTAAGAGTAGTATATATCTTATATCCACCTTGATATATTTTTGCAATAGCATTATCTTGTGAAATATTATATTTTCCGGATAAAACTTCACCAAACTTTTCTATAACACTATCTACAAAATATGACTGTATTTCTTTTGTCTTTATTTTTTCGCTAATTGAAATATCTGCTTCTTTATTTGAAGTATATTCTTCTTCAGTAATATATCCTTGTTTATACATACAATAAAGTACTGTGTTTTTTCTTTTATTTGCCTTTTCTTCATTTCTGATATATGTTTCTGGTCTTTGTACAATACCAACTAAATATGCTATTTCATTAATATTTAATTCATTCATGTTTTTATTAAAATAATATGAAGAAGCATCATTTATACCATATATTCCATGTCCAAAATATATTGTATTTAAGTATTGTGTTATTATATAGTCTTTATCATGCTTTTTCTCTATATCTAAAGCATATAACCATTCTCTAACTTTTCTAGTAATAGTTTTCTTGTTTTCCCCACTTACATTTTTAACAAGCTGTTGTGTAATTGTACTTCCACCATACTCAGTATCTCCAAATTTTAAAACATAGTTTAATATTGCAGATGCTGTTCTTTTCACATCTACTCCATCGTGTTCATAAAACCGTTTATCCTCTATAGATATTATTGCATTTTTTATACTACTTGGTATCTCATCACTATAACTTGATTTTGCCTTATTATCTCCTAACTTTTGAATTAAGTTTCCTTCACTATCATATATATATGTTGCATGTAATGCTTTAGCATTTTCTTCGATATTTAAAGGGTTATTATTTACATACATAATCTGTGTAAATAAAAAAACAGCCCCAATAAGAATACAAGCAACTATACATATCAAAGCAAATAAACAAATTCTCTTCATTACTTTCATAATTACTTTCCTTTCTAAAAAAAATTTTTAAAAACTATATATTTATATTCAACTTTATCTATTATACTCTCTTTTTCAGTTTTTTTCAATAGATAATTATGTAAAGTAAAAGAGAATTAGTATACCTAATTCTCTAATATTTTTATTTTAATCTCCATGCACTATCTGCACTAGAACCATTTCCTGTATTGTTTCCAGATATTTCAACATCAGCTTTTAAAATAACTATAGGACGTCCTTCAAAAGCACAATTCATCCAAGCATCTTCTACATTATGTAACCCTAACATTCCAAAGCCATATAATTGATCATTTGATATTGTAAATAAACCTAGATGAGACTCTGACCAATTTTGCTCTGCTAAAGAAATAGAATAACTTTTTGAAGAAAGCCAATATGGCATTCCATCAGTTTCACTAAATATTAAACTATGCTCTATACTATTTTCATCTGTTTTAAAAGTATTTCCTGAATAAGTATAATCTATTATTTCATAATCTAATATTTCATCAATTGACATATTAGTTATATTATACCCATATTCATCTATTAGATCACCAACTGTAGTTCCAAAAGGAATTTCTCTATATTCTCCATTATCTCCTGGATACACATGATCATAACGATTTTGTACATTTTCTCCTAATATTACACCCATTATTTCATTTACATCTTCTACTTTTAAATTTCTTACTTCTACTGTTTTATTACTTTTATATAATGTTGAATATACATCATCTAATAATCTAATTCCATTCTTACAAGCAGCTTCCCCAGTTAATCCTATATTAATAACTGGTTCCTCACTTATTAATGTAACTTGATTAGTTTTTTCATCTATTTTTAGAACTCTCCAGTTTATATTTTGTCTAGTTATTGTTTGATCTTTTGGCTCTGAATTTTCCTCATCTACATAACCACTATCTTCATATTTTAGTTCATAATTTGTTGTATTATTACCTTCTGGAATATATGCTACATAATCCCCTACTTTAACTTTATTCGCAATTACATTTTCCAAAAGTTTAACTGAGCCTATTCCTAAGTCTGCTAACCATGTGCTATATGGGTCTTCAGTTCTACTTCCTAATACTATTTCTCCATTACTTATTGCTATTAAGTTTTTATATTCTTCTTTAAATTCGGGGATTATTTCTTTGATTTTGTCATATTCTGTTTCATTATATAATCCGCCTTCTCCATTTCCTGTTGCTAATTCTATTTGTTTTTCTGCATTCTTTACTGCTAATATTTCTTGATATGTTCTTATATCACTTTTAAATACCGCTTCTTTAGCCTTTCCTATTATGCCTCCTTCCATAAATGTAACAATAACTGCTGCTGTTAATATTATTAGCACAATTATTGTTACAATTAGTGCAACTAAGCTTATACCTGATGTTGTTTTTCTATTCATAAAAATTCCTCCTTTAAATTTTCCATTATTGGCTAATGGGTGCCTAAGTTCTTTTTGGCACAACAAAAAGAACCTAAGACTACATTACGTTTTATCGTAATTTAGTCTTAAGTTCTCTTGTAAAAATTGGCATGTCAATTAAAGATGTTTTTATACTATAAACATCCCCCCCCCCTAGTATTTAGCACTTTATGGCAGTTTTGCTTAGGTTTATTTGACATTTTTTACACCCCTCTTCTGTTTGTAATATATCATATGTTTTTTAACTTTTCAATGTTTTTTATTGTTTTTATTAATAAAATTTTACATATTTTTTATAATAAGATAAATAATATGTTTGAGGTGTATGAATTGAAAAATATACTAAATAAAATCTCAATTAAAAAAAATGAAAAATTTAAGAAGAAGTTAAAAGAACAAAATATTTTTACTGATATAAATAAAAATATTGAATATATAAAAAAAGTATATGAGTCTGAAATTAATACAGGAATTATTTTTAGAGAATTTGATATAAACTATAACAATAAATTATATAAAGGGTGTATTGTATTTATAGAAAGTCTTTCTGATACTGAAGGAATTAATAATTTTATATTAAAACCATTAATGATAAATGATATATTTATTCAAAACAAATTAGATGAAGCTATTTTGGGTACATTATTACTTCAATTTGATATAAAAAATGAAAATTCTTTTAGTAGTATTATAGATAAAATAAATTCTGGTTTTTCTGTTCTTTTTGTAGATACATTAGATAGTGTTTTTGTTATTGAAACCAAAAAATATGAACATAGAGGTATTGAATCTCCTAAAAATGAGATTAGTTTAAAAGGTTCTCAAGAAAGTTTTGTTGAGTCGATTAAATCTAATGTATCAATTTTACGAAGATTAATTAATAATGAAAATTTGGTTTTAGAACAAATAGTTGTAGGAAAAAGAAGTAAAACAACTTGTATGATAGGTTATATAAGTAATATAGCTAATCCTAAAATAGTTAATGAAGTTAGACGCAGAATGCAAAATATTAGTGTTGACTTTTTACTAGATTCTGGTCAATTAGAACATTTAATAGAGGATCATCCTTTTTTAACAGAACCACAAATATTAAGTACTGAAAGACCAGATAAGGTTGCTTCACATTTAACAGAAGGTCGTGTTTGTATTATTGTAAATAATACTCCCTACGTACTTGTTGTACCATTTACTTTTTGGGATTTTTTTCATTCTGCTGATGATTATAACTTAAAATTTCAGTATGCAAATTTATTAAGATTAGTTAGAATAATTGCATATGTTTGTTCTTTATTTTTACCAGCATTATATATTGCAATTACTAATTATCATGTTGACTTGCTTCCAACAGATCTACTTTTTTCAATTGCAGCTATAAAAGAAGGAATACCTTTTCCTCTTATTGTTGAAATCTTAATTATGGAAATATCTTTTGAACTTATTAGAGAAGCAAGTGCTCGTATGCCAGGTAGCGTAGGTTCTTCACTTGGTATAGTAGGCGCTGTTTTAGTAGGTCAAGCTACAGTTGATGCAAATTTAGTTAGTCCTATTTTAATATTAGTAATATCTTTAACAGGAATAAGTTCATTTGCTACACCAAATTATTCTTTAGGATTAAGTTTTAGAATATTACGTTTTGCTTACATTTTCCTAGCAAGTATAAGTGGATTACTAGGAATTGCTTTAGGTATAGTTATTCATTTAATTATACTTTGTGGTTCATATACTTTTAATATACCATATTTTGCTTCATTTGGAGAATATCAAAAGAAACCTTTTAGAGATGGAATTGTTTTATTCCCTTCATGGCTAAATTCTTTTAGGCCACCATTTTTGAAAACATTAGATAATACTAAATCTGAACACATTAGTAGAAAATGGATTTAAAGGAAAGGAGTATCTATGAAAATAAAAAATATATCTAGTTTTTCACTATTTTGCTTTTTCTTACTTTTTACATTAAGGCAAATAACTTTGGCAACTCCTATGCTTTATGCTCAAACAGTAGGAACAGCAACATGGATTGTAACAATTTTTGTTGGTATTTTAATAGGAATAATAGTTTATTTATTAATAAAATTATATAGGTCTTTTTATGGTCAAACTTTATTTGATATATCTTATTATATTGGTGGAAAAATTTTTTATAAAATTAATTCATTTATATATTTTATAGTTTTTTTATCTATTACAGCAATTTTTTTAAAAGAAATTGCTGAAGCTATAAAATTGCTATTGTTTAACACTACACCCTTATTGTATATTGAACTATTTTACGTTGTAGCAATGCTTATTGGTTCTTTTATTGGATTAGAAGGGATAATTAGAGCTTCTGGTTATCTAACACCTATTTGTTTTGTAATATTAATAACTATATTATTACTTTCTACTCCTTTTTATAATACAGGGAATTTATTTCCTATACTAGGCAATGGTGTTAAAGATATCGCTATTGGAAGTATTACATTATTATCTTCTTATTTAGGTGTTTTAATTATAATGTTTACTATTCCACATATTGACAATATTAAAATTGCCAAAAAATCTGTTATATCTTATTTGATTTTTGCATTTATATCTGTTTTATTTACAGTTGTAGCACTTAATTTGGTATTTGGCTTTCCATATACTGAGAACAATTTATTTTCATTTTATGAATTAGCAAATATGACTAATATAAATAAATTTTTTCAACATTCTGAAGCAATATATCTTTTTAGTATATTAGTTTTAGGTATTGCGTTTTTAGTATCACTTTTTTATTTTACAACATATTGCTTTTCTTCACTTGTTTTAGCTCCGAGTAAAGTAGATATGTTAAGAAAAGAAAATAATAATTATGTTCCACTTACTAGGAGTAAATTCATTTCAAATGTTTTTTTAATTTTACTTACATTATTTTTATGCAATTTACCTACAAATATTTTTGAAACATTTATGTATAAAGAATATATAAATTACTATATTGTACTTCCTTTTGTATTTGCATATCCAATTATATTATTAATTATTGCTAATATAAAAAATCATTTTATACGGAGGTCAAAATGAAAAAACTTTGTTTAATAATATTTAGTATTATAAGTATATTTTTTTTAACAGGTTGTTATGATAAATTAGAAGCAAATGAAGTTGCATACGTACTGGCTATAGGAATAGATAAATCTGAAAATAATCCAGATAATTTTTCTATTACATTTGAGTTTGTTTTACCTATGGCTGTTGAAAATAATTCTGGTAGTGACTCAAAAGCATCAACATATACAACAGTTGAAGCAACTTCACTTTATTCTGCAGTTAATTTAGTTAACTCATATATTAGTAAAGAAATTAATTTGTCTCATAATAAACTAGTGGTTTTTAGTGAAGAAGTGGCTATAGATGGTTTATCTGAACATACCTCTACTATTGCTCATGATAGACATTTTAGATCAAATATGCATATTTTAATATCTAAATGTAAAGCAAAAGATTATATTGAAAAAACTACTTCAATATTTGAAAAGAATCCAGCTAAATTTTATCAATCACTTTTTGAGACATACAAATATACTGGTTTTACAGATAATTCATACTTAGCAGATTATATAATTAAATCTTCTTATACAACTTCTCAACCAGTAGCAATGCTTGGTAATATTTCACTTTCAACTGATGATACTACTAAAGAAGAAAGTAATGTTTTGCCAAATGAAACATATAAGCCTAATAATGCTAACTACTTATCTGGTAAAATTGAAAAACAAGGTGGTTCTCAAACAGAAATATTAGGTCTTGCTGTTTTTAGATATTCAAGACTAGTAGGTGAACTAACCGGTGAAGAAACTTTATATTATTTAATAACTACTAATAAATTTGGTGAATCTAATTTTACTATTTATGATCCTTTATCTAATGATAGTATTATAGATTTTAATTTATCTAAATGGAAAAATACAGAAAGCTCTGTATCATTTATAGATGGAACTCCTTTAATAAAAGTAAAAGCATATATTAATGCTAATATTTTATCTATTAACTTAAATGTAGATTATATGAATAATAAAAATATATCTAAATTAGAAGATGAACTTGAATATATAATGGAAACAGGAATGAAAAACTATTTATATAAAACTTCTAAAGTTTTTCGTTCAGATATTTCAGGCTTTGGACAAGATGCTGTAAAAAATTATATAACTTGGTCTGAATGGAAAGAGTCAAATTGGTTAGATATGTATCAATTTGCATATTTTAATGTAGATTTTGATATTAATATTGATAGAACAGGATTAGTTTTTGTTGATTAAAAGAAAGGTGAAAAGTTAAAAACTTTTCACCTTTCCATCATTTACAGCTTTTTATCTAATTGTTATATCAAACATTTCTTTCTCTGATGTTATTCCTTGTCTTGATATGCTTACTCCTATTTTATATTGTCCTCTTACTGCTTCTTCTGCTGTCATTATTATCATCTCATTTTCTGCTGTGTTTTGTACCCACATCAATCTTCCTTCTGCATTATATAATGTTACTTGATACATATCTCCTGCTTCTTTTCCTGATAGTTTTAATTTTAATTCTTCTCCTGCTGTATGTGTCTTTATTTCATTATAGTTTTCTATTTTTACTTCGTTTACTTCCATTGTTGATACTAC
>SVGE01000017.1 GCA_015056545.1 Clostridiales bacterium
CCTATTGTTCCTAATCCTATTAACACACTTAAGCCTACTATGCCTATTATGCCTTTTTTCTTCATACTTTTACCTCCTATTTCTTTATTCTCTTATAGTTTACACTATCTGATTTTATTTTAACAATTTCCTTTTTTCTTTTCAATGTTTTCTATACACTTAATATTTTCTTAATATTCTTGTAACATTTCTGTAATATATTTATAAAATATTTTTTCACTATAAAAAAACACTCAAAATATATTAATAATATTTTAAGTGTTTAATTTTATAAAAAAAATTTATCATGAATAGATTTAACAGCAATATCTGCATCCTCAAAATTAACTAACACAGATATTTTTATTTCAGATGTAGTAATCATATGCATATTTATATTATTTTCATATAAAGCCTCAAATATCTTTGCTGCTATTCCAGGATTATTAATCATCCCAACTCCAACAACAGATATTTTACACAAATCTTCTCTATATCTTACATCCTTTGCTCCTATTATATCTATATTTTTCTTTAATACTTCTAAAGTCTTTTTTAAATTTTCTTTTGAAATTGTAAATGATATATCTTTTTCAAAATGCTCACCTATAGGTTGAACTATAATATCTATATTAATATTCTCTTTTGCCAATAAATCAAATATTTTATATGTTCTTCCTAACTTGTTTTCTACTCCAATAATTGTTATCCTAGCTATATTATTATCTTTAGCTATACCACTAATATACATATCTTCTAGATTGTCTTGATGTTTAACAACAGTTCCTCCTGTCCCTTCTTCTAATGAAGATTTAACAATTATATCAACATCTCTCTTTTTGCCTATCTCAACACATCTATTATGCAATACTTTAGCCCCCGCTGTAGCGAGTTCTAACATTTCCTCATATGAAATCTCATCTAATTTCTTTACATCTTTTATGATTTTAGGATCTGTTAAAAATACACCATCAACATCAGTATATATTTCACATCTGTCCGCTTCTAAAGTTGCAGCCAATGCAACTGCAGTAGTATCTGAGCCTCCTCTACCTAAAGTAGTAATATTTTCATTTTCATCAATTCCTTGGAAACCTGCTATTATAACAATATAGTCTTCATTAAGTTTTTCTAATATTCTAGATTTATCTATATATTTTATTTTGGCATTACTATAATTATTATCTGTAATTATAGGTAATTGCCATCCAGTAAAAGAAACTGCTTTTTTCCCCATTTTATTCAAAACCATAGCTAATAAGGAAATAGTTATTTGCTCCCCCGTAGATAATAAAACATCATATTCTCTTTTAAAAGGATTATCTGTAATTTCTTTAGCTTTACTTACTAAACCATCAGTAGTCTTTCCTTGAGCTGAAACAACAACTACAACTTTATTTCCTTCATCATAACTTTTAGTTATAATATTTGCAACATTATATAATTTTTCTTTATCCGCAACAGAGCTACCACCAAATTTTTGTACTATTATGCCCATAATATCCCTCCATACAAAGGTTATTTAATATAACCTATTAAAGTACACTAATATTATATGTTACAATCTTTTTTTACGTAACTTATATTAATCATTATCTTTAAAATTAATTAATTCATCAATTGTATAAAGAGGTCTTGCTTTAGCTTCATTATATATTCTTCCAATATATTCCCCTATAATCCCTAGACACATTAAATTTAATCCACCCATTAATAATATTGTAAAAATAATTAATATATCTGGCACTAACATAAATTTAAAAATTAACCCTAATATTAGAAAAACAAAAGAAATAAAACAAGATATTATTCCAAATTCTACGGAAAATAATAAAGGTTTACTTGAAAAAGATAAAATACCATCTAAAGATAATTTAACCATTTTCTTTAAAGTATATTTAGTTTCGCCTGCTTTTCTTTCATCTCTATCAAACTCTACAGCAATTTGTTTAAATCCAGACCATGATACTAAACCTCTAATAAATCTATCTTTTTCTTTAAGATTTCTCAAAACATCTGCCACTTTTCTATCTATTACTCTAAAATCTCCTGTATCCACAGGTATATCCACATCAGAAAGATTTCTTAACACTCTATAAAATGCTTTTGCAGTAGCTTTTTTAAATATTGTTTCGCCTTTTCTCTTTTTTCTTTTTCCATAAGCTACATTATATCCTTCTTCTAATTTAGTTACCATTTCTTTAATAAGTTCTGGTGGATCTTGCAAATCTGCATCAATAAAAGCAATATAATCTCCTGTAGCAAAATCTAAACCTGCTGTAATTGCTATTTGATGTCCAAAATTTCTTGCAAAATTAATAATTTTAGAATTACTATCACTTTTGCAAATATTCATTAATTTTTCTAAAGTTTTATCTTTACTTCCATCATTTACAAATATTAATTCATACTCATATTCAGTCATATCTTTCATAACTGAATTCATTCTTTGATATGTTACCTCAATAACGTCTTCCTCATTATAGCAAGGGATAACTACTGATATTTTTTTCATACTTACTCCTTCTTTCCTTTCAAATAACAATCTATAAATTCATCTATTTCACCATTCATGACCGCTTCTATATTTCCTTCTTCATGATTAGTTCTATGGTCCTTAACCATATTATATGGATGAAAAACATATGTCCTAATTTGACTTCCCCATGCAATATCTTTATATTCTCCTTTTATATCATCTATTGTTTCTTTTTGCTCTCTTTCTTTTATTTCATACAATTTAGACTTAAGCATTTTCATTGCATTTTCTTTATTTTGTATTTGCGACCTTTCTGTTTGACAAGATGTCACTATACCTGTAGGGATATGTGTTATTCTAACAGCCGAATCTGTTTTATTAATATGTTGTCCCCCTGCACCAGATGCTCTATATGTATCTATTCTTAAATCTTCTGCTCTTATCTCAATTTGTATATCATCTGTAATTTCTGGAACAACATCTAATGAAGCAAATGAAGTATGTCTTCTCCCTGATGAATCAAATGGAGATATTCTAATTAATCTATGAACACCTTTTTCACATTTTAAATATCCATAAGCATTTTCTCCTGATACAATAGCTGTTACACTTTTAATACCTGCATCATCACCAGGTAGAAAATCTACCTCTTGAAAACCAAATCCATTTTTATTCGCCCATCTCGCATACATTCTATACAGCATTTCTGCCCAATCTTGTGACTCTGTTCCGCCTGCACCTGGATGAAGTGAAATAATTGCATTATTTTTGTCATATTTACCATTTAACAATGTTTCAATTTCTACTTTATCTATTAATTTTTGTATTTTCTTATAGCTTTGTATAACCTCTGGGATTACACTTTCATCTTTTTCTTCTAAGCCCATTATTGTTAATGTTTCAATATCTTCATATAATGTTTTTAGTTCATTATATTTATCTATCTTACTTTTTATATTCTTTATTTTTTGAAGTACTACCGTAGATTTTTCTGTATCATTCCAAAATCCATCTTTTGTAGTCTCATTCTCTAATCCAGTTAATTCATTTTTTAAACTAGAAATGTCAAAGAGATTCACCTAAACTTTCTATTCTATTTTTTAGCTCTGTTAAACTTTGTTTAATTTCTTCTAATTCTAGCACTTTATCATCCCCTTTTTTCGATTTTAGTGTATCATAAATTAATATATAATTCAATATTTTAAATCAAAAGAAAAAGAATTATGAAAACATAATCCTTCTATTTTACAAAATTCTATAATTCTTTTCCTAACAAATTTCTATCTATTCTCGCAACCAATTCACCTAATGCTACTTTATTACTATCATATCTTAAATTACTTATTGCAGTATCATAATCTACCCACTCATATTTACTATGTTCATGAGATATAGCAATATTTTCTTCATTTATTTCTACTGCAAATGCATATTCAGGAACAACAAAACACTCGTCTCCCCAATTTATTGATTCTTTAAAACAATTAGCTGGGATACTACAGCATGTATCTAATTCATAAAACACATTTCCTCTTATTCCCGCTTCTTCAAATGCTTCCCTTTTTGCAGCTTCAATTTTGGTTTCATTATCTTCTCCACCACCTGCAATAAATTGCCATAATTTCATATGAGTTCTATGAAACATACAAAATTTAATTTTTTCACCATCCCTTTTAAATGGTATTACTAATACTTGAAACTTAGCTCTTGCCATATTGTTATTCCCTCCTTTTAAAATATATGTATATACAACAAAAAGCAAACGATTAATTCGTTTGCCTTATATGTATTAGTCTAAGCTATATGGTAATATAGCGATTGCTCTTGCTCTTTTAACAGCTTGAGTAACTTCTCTTTGATGTTTAGCACAATTACCAGTAACTCTTCTTGGTAATATTTTGCCTTTATCACTTACAAATCTTTTCATTTTATCATAATCTTTGTAATCAATTACTAATTGTTCATTAGCACAAAATTGACATACTTTTTTCTTTATTCTTCTTGATCTGTAATCATTATCATTATCTCTATTTTTATTAAATCTTTTATTTCCTTTTTTATCTGCCATTTTACTTTTACCTCCTTCTTCTTTAGAATGGTAAGTCATCATCAGTTATTGTAGAAAATTCATTTGTATTTGAAACATCAGCTATACTTCCAAAAGTTTCTGCTACATTAGAACCGCCATCTTCTCTTCTTCCTTCTGCAAATCCTAATTCACTTGCAACAACTTCTGTTACATATCTTTTTTGACCATTTTGATCATCCCAGCTTCTTGTTTGTATTCTTCCTACAACACTTACTTGCATACCCTTTTTAAAATATTTACTTGCGAATTCAGCTGATTTACCCCAAACTACTATTGGAATAAAATCTGCTTGTCTTTCTTCTCCTTGTCTTACAAAACTTCTATTTACAGCTAATGTAAAACTTGATACCATTGTATTGTTAGTTTGTGTATATCTAACTTCTGGATCTTTTGTTAATCTTCCAATAAGGACAACTGTATTTACCATAAAAATGCCCTCCTTTATATTTCTTTTTTAACTGTTATGAATTTAATTACTTCATCAGTAATTTTATAAACTCTTTCTAATTCATCTATAAATGTTGGTTTAGCTTCGAAATTAATTAATACATAGTAACCTTCTTTGTTCTTTTTAATTTCATACGCTAATTTTCTGTTTCCCCATTCATCAACATTTTCAACTTTACCTTCACCATTTATCATGGCAGTAAATTTTTCTACAACAGCTGCTTTATCTTCAACTGCTGGAGCAATAATGAATATAGTTTCGTATTTATTTAGCATATCTTTCACCTCCCTTTGGACTTTTGACCCTAAAAAATTTTTAGAGTAAGGATGCTGGTTATTTAAACCATGCTTAATTATATTAACATATATTTGGTATAATTGCAAGATATTTGCAGAAAAAAGAACAAAAAAAAGAGAGGTGGGGGTACCTCTCTTACTAGATTATTTAAACTTCTTCATAACCATCGTCACCGTCATCGATATCATCTTTAATATCTGGGTCGAAAACAGTTACAAATTCTTTACCTTTAATTGTATAAACTTCTTCTTCATCCCTTATCACAAAATAGAAATGTCCTTCCGTATCCTGGATAAGTTTGATGTCTTTATCGTTTTTGCCTTTAACCGTTATTTTTTTCTTTGCAACATCATACTTATACTTGGTTTCTTTATCACCAATAAGTATTGATATTCTTAAAAAACCGTCTTCTGTATTGTATGCCGCATTAATTTCTGCACCTTCATTACAGCCAAAGCCTTTTTCCTTAAGTTTGTTCCACAAAAAGTACAAAGCTCCTATGATTATTACCACGATTACAAGTGCCACGAGTGCTATTCCGATATTTCTTACAACTTCTGTCATATAAAAATTGCCTCCTAAAAATTAGTTCCCCCGACAATAGCATGTAAAAAATTTACCACTGCCAACTTATAGAAAATCTATAAATCAATTATATTATACCATATTTTTTTACTTTTTTCAATATTATGTTAAGTTGTTTTGTTATTTCAATGTATTACTGTTATTTATTACTAAAGTACTATAAATAAATAATATATCTTTATTTTCAAACTCAATAAAGTTTTTTAAAAAATCTGTTGCTATATATCTAGTATCAACTACAGTTATTTTGCTATATGCTTCAATAAATAATGGAATTATACTACTTCCAAATGAATCTCTAAAAACTATTAATTCTTTATCTTCTATTGCATTTTTATTTTCTATTGTTAAAAGTGGTGCTGCACCAGACAAGAATATATCATATTTATCATTTGCTGTTATTTTATCTAAATCATAAACTTTAGTTTCTTTATTTGTTTCATAATTAAATACTGTACTGTTTTCAATTATATCATTTGTTAAAACATTTATTTTTTCTTCTTTTAACTGAATTGGATATTGACCAGAATATACTCCTTTAAATGTAGTAATTTCTTTTTGTGTAAATGGCGTATTTATTCTATCTTTAAAATTCATTTCAGTAGCTATTTTTTTTGCAACTTTTTCTAAGTTTTCTTGCCTCCAATGTGTATCTGTCTTATAGTAATCTATTAATTCTAATGTATCAAAAATATCTATGTATTTCATATCTTTTAAGTTATTTTTCATTATATTTTCTAATTTATCATAATCCATTTTTAAATATTTATTATCTGCATAATAGTTTTTATCTGGAACTATTGAATAATATATATTATTACTTTCATCTAAATACTTATCTTTTATCCTATTTATTTTTTCAGTAATGTTAATTACAGATTTTTCATTAAGTGGATATTCTTGTTTAATTAAAATACCATTATCCATATATATTTCATTAATATCATTTTTCCTAAATAAACCTAATTCTATATATGCTTTTAATGTTCTAAAAGCTTCTCTTTTAGCAAATTGGTCCATTGTATAATCTTCAAAATTATCCATAAAAGTTGTATCTAATATATTAGATAATGTTAGCTCTGGAAACTGAGCAAGTGTTCTTCTCTCTGTTTGAGATATTTCAATATCTTTAGAAAAAACATTTATTATTAACATAGATATTATTATACTTACAAATACTATTGTCATTACAATACTTTTAATTTTATCACTCATTTCCTCGCCTCCTTAAAATCTAAAATATAAAAATGGGTTATATGAATTATCTACTAAATATGCAGTTACAATAAACAATAAAGCTACTACAAAAATAATTTCTAATATGTTTACTATCTTATTTAGTGTTGTATTTTGTTTTAATTTTTGAATAATCATTTTAGGTATAGGTGTTGCCCCTATTATACCTAATATAAATATTACAAGATAACTTCTTAAATAATACATTGTAACATCATTTATTAATGGAGTCCCATTTGCTCCAAATAAACCAGTAATCGTATTTAATGCATCTGACATATTCTCTGAATTAAATATTATAAAGCTTATCATTACAATAAATAACACATAAATTCTTCTAAATATTGTTGGTATTTTTTCTAATATTTTACCAAATCCAAATTTCTCTATTGTTAAAATAATACCAAACATTAATCCCCAAACAATAAATGTCCAGTTAGCACCATGCCACATTCCTGTTAAAAACCATACTATAAATATATTTCTAAGTAATTTTATTTTACTAACTCTATTTCCCCCAAGTGGAATATATACATAATCTCTAAACCATGAACCTAGTGAGATATGCCATCTTCTCCAAAATTCAGTTATACTTTTAGATATATATGGATAATCGAAGTTTTCTAAGAAAGTAAATCCAAATATTCTACCTAACCCTATTGCCATATCTGAATATGCTGAAAAATCAAAATATATTTGCATACTATATGCTATCCCATACATCCAATAAAATACTACTGTTTGTTCTTCTGATGCTAAAAATATACTACATAACTCGCCTAAGGCATTTGCAATTAATATTTTTTTAGCTAATCCTATTACAAATCTAGTTACACCATTTGAAAACTTTTCAAATGAATGTGTTCTATTACTTAACTCTTCTTCAACTGTTTCATATCTAACTATTGGACCTGCTATTAATTGTGGGAATAATGAAACATATGTAGCTAATTTTAATATATTTTTTTGTACTTTTACTTTTCCCCAATATACATCTATAACATAACTCAATATTTGAAATGTATAAAAAGAAATACCTATTGGAAGTGCTAACTTTAACAGATTAATATTTGCTCCAAATATATTATTAATATTAGAAATAGCAAAATCTGAATATTTAAAAACACCAAGTGATGCTAATAATAAAGTTATTGCTGATACAAAAAATACTTTTTTTAGTTTTGTTTCTCTAAATTTATCTATTAATAACCCAAATATATATGATACCAATATTGTTGCTAACATTAAAATAATATATTTAGGTTCACCATAAAAGTAAAATACCATCGATGATAAAAACAACACTAAATTTTTTAATTTAAATGGTAATATAAAATATGCTATTATTACACATGGTAAAAAATAATATAAAAAGCTAATACTTGAAAATAACATATATTCTTCCTCCTCTATCTTAATATAGCTCCCTTTTATAATAGGGAGCTATAAATAAACTTGTTATTTTATTGAGATGCTGATGTAGTTCTTACTAAAACTTTTCCAACTTCTCCATTTACTAAGTTTTTAAATGAATTATGTACTTTTGATGCTGCTTCTTCATTAGACATTACTAAACAAATTAAATTATTATAATTGGTTACATAAACTTTTTCTGCTTCTACACATATCCATTTTCTTGTATCTATATTATTTAACATTTGTTGTTTCATTGATTCAACATCTGCTCCATCTTTAGCTTTTACTAAAACTAATGAATATGCTTGTGATGACATCATTGGTTCTGATACTACAACTGCATCTACATTTGCATTAGAACTTAATCCTGTCATATATGATACCATATCATTATCTGATACATCTACAACATTTGTTGCTAAAGACGCTAAACCTAAATTTGCACTTGAATCTATTTTACTAATAATATTACTTAAATCTGCTGAAGTTTCAGCTTGAATTAAAGGTTTCTTTTCTTCTTCTTTTGGTGGATTCACTTCAATTGGTTTTTCTTCTACTGGTTTGTTTTCTTCTGGTTTATTCTCCTCTTCAACTTTTTCATCATCTTCTGGCACAACATCTTCAGGTAATTCTTCTGATACCGCTGTTTTTTCTAATTCTTTACCAATTTTATTATCTACTAAATTTTTAAACTCTGTATAAACTGGTTTAGCCATTTCTTCACTTGACATTACTAAACAAATTAAATTTGAATGACTTGTTGCATACACTTTTTCAGCTTCCACACATATCCATTTTCTTGTATCTATATTATCTACCATTTCTTGTTTCATTGATTCAATATCTGCATCTTCTTTTGCTTTTACTAAAACTAATGAATAGGCTTGAGATGACATCATTGGTTCTGATACTACAACTGCATCTACATTTGCATTAGAACTTAATCCTGTCATATATGATACCATATCATTATCTGATACATCTACAACATTTGTTGCTAATGACGCTAAACCTAAATTAGTCTTTTCATATATTGAATTAATTATATTTTCTAAATCTTCTGCTGTATCAATTTTTATTATTGCTTCTTGAATTTGTTCTTCATCATTTAAAGGTAAATCTGTATTATTACTTTTATTTAATAACACAGCTCCTATTATTATTAATGCTACCCCTACTACAATTAATGAAATTATTATTATTTTTTTCTTCATAAATTTCCTCCTAAAATATATTTTTTACTTACGGAATCAATATATCATAAGTATATATAAAAAGCAAGCATAAAATATAAAGAAAAACAATGACTAATTAAAGTCATTGTCTATTATACCAATTAATACTATAATCTTTTATTGTTTCATCTGGATTATACACTATTTTTGCTACAAAAAATCCTTTTTCTTTCATCCATTTAAAATAGATTTTATCTCCTTCCCACATATTTAATGTGTCTAAGATTTCATTATCTATCCATTCTAATTTTCCTTCATTACATTCTATCATTTCTCCTGTATATCCATTTGCTGAATATAAATACATTGTATCGTCTTCCCCATCTCCTTTAAAATTAGGAAATGTAATTACTCCATGAAGCTGTAAGTTTTTAGGTGTTAAGCCTGTTTCTTCAAATATTTCTCTAATTATCGCTTCATCACTTGTTTCAGCAATTTCCATATGACCACCAATTCCAACCCATTTTCCTTCATGTATATCATTTTTCTTTTTATTTCTTTGTAACATTAATGTTTTTCCATTATCTTCAATATAGCATTGTACTGTAAGTATTGCCATGATTATTTCCTCCTTTAAATATTATTCATAATATTCAAATTCCCATGTTCCAACTTTTATTACTGTACCTTCTTCAATACCCATTTGTTTTAATCTATCTTCAATACCCATCTTATATAACATTCTTTGGAAATATTGCATTGATTCATTATCTTCAAAATTAACTTTAGATAATAATTTATCTATTGCAGGTCCGCAAAGAACATATCCTTCATCTTCTGCATTTTTAACAATATCCCATTTAGATTGTTCAGGTGTTTCAAGTCTATACACAACTTTTTCAACAATTTCTGTTTCTTCTACTGGTATTTCATCTAATAAAGTAGAAACTCTATTGAATACCTCTTTTAATCCTTTATTTGTTGCGGCAGATACTCCAAAAACCTCAAGTCCTTGTTTCTCCATATATGTTTTAAACTCTTCATATTTATTTTCATCTTGCAACAAATCCATTTTATTTGCAACAATAATTTGTTTTCTTTTAGCTAGTTTTTCGTTATATTTAACTAATTCATCATTTATTGTTTCAAAATCTTTAATTGGATCTCTACCTTCTGAACCTGATACATCAATAACATGTAATAATATTCTAGTTCTTTCAATATGTCTTAAAAATTGATGACCAAGTCCAACTCCTTCACTTGCACCTTCAATAATACCTGGGATATCTGCCATTACAAAACTTCTTCCACTATCTAATTTTACAACACCTAAACAAGGTTTTAATGTTGTAAAATGATAATCTGCTATACGTGGTTTTGCTTCTGTCATTATTGATATTATTGTAGACTTACCTACATTAGGATATCCTAATAATCCAACATCTGCAAGCAGTTTTAATTCAAGAATAAATTCTTTTTCAATACCTGGCTCACCTTTTTGAGAAAAATTAGGTGCTTGTCTTGTAGAAGTAGCAAAATGCGAATTACCTTTGCCTCCTCTACCTCCTTGAATTATTAATTCTTTTTGACCAAATTCAGACATATCTAAAACAACTTTATTTGTTTCAGCATCTTTAACAATTGTTCCTAATGGTACTTTTATAACTAAATCTTGTCCGCTTTTACCATATGAGTTATTTCCACTACCATTTTTACCATCTTCTGCTTTAAATTTTCTTTTATATCTAAAATCTACAAGTGTATTAATATCATTGTCTACTTCAAAGTAAACATCTCCGCCTTTTCCACCATCTCCACCATCAGGACCACCTGCTGCTACATATTTTTCTCTTCTAAAAGTAGATGCTCCATCTCCGCCTTTTCCTGATGATATAGTTACTTTTGCATAATCTATAAACATAATATTTTCCTTTCTATTTATTATTAAAATAATCTATTTGCATTGCTTTTCTAACTTTTTCCATTGTTTGTTTAGTTATTTCTCTTGCATTTTTAGTACCTTCTATAAGTATTTGTTTAACTTCATCTTTATGATTTTCATAATATGCTCTTTTCTCTCTTATTGGTGCTAATTCATTATTAATATTTTGAGCTAATTGTTTTTTACAATCTACACAACCTCTTTTTCCAGCCTTACATTCTTCACAAATACATTCATAATCTGCTTTACTAAATACACTGTGATAATATCCAACCATACAAACATGTGGATTAGCTGGGTCATCTTTTCTAATTTTATTAGGATCTGTAACTGCATTTCTAATTTTATTAAATGTTTCCTCTTCACTATCTCCTAAATAAATCGCATTACCTAAGCTTTTACCCATTTTTGTATTACCATCTAACCCTTTTAATCTTGCTATATCTCCTAGTAAAGCTTCTGGTTCTTTTAATGTTTCTCCATATAGTGAATTAAATTTTCTAACTATTTCTTTACATTGTTCAATTAATGGTAATTGATCTTCTCCTACTGGAACCAAATCAGCATCAAATGCAGTAATATCTGCTGCTTGACTAACTGGATATCCTAAGAAACCATATGTAACTGAACCTCCATCTTGGCCAAATAAAGCTTTCTTTTGAGCTATTTCAGTTTTAACTGTTGGATTTCTTTGAAGTCTTGAAACAGTTACTAAATTTGAATAATATACTGTAAGCTCTGCAACTTCTGGTATTAATGATTGAACAAATATATTGCTTTTCTTAGGATCAATACCTACTGCTAAACTATCCATTGCTACTTCTAAAACATTTTCTCTAACCTTTTCAGGTGTATTAAAATTATCTGTTAAAGCTTGAACATCTGCAATTAATATATATTCCTCATACTCATCTTGCAATTTTACTCTATTTTTTAATGACCCAACATAATGTCCTAAATGTAATTTTCCTGTTGGTCTATCTCCTGTTAATATTCTTTTTTTCATAATAATTCCTCCAATTCTATTATATATTTTTTCTAAATTTATTACTAAATTTGCCATCGCACGTTTAATAGAACTGAATTACACTTAACATATTTTTTATCCATAGTATAACTCCTTATTTTTTCTAATATATATATTATATGATAAATATTTATTTTTTACAATTGATTTTAAATATTTATTATATAACATAAAAGCGACCTTTGAAAAGGTCGCATATATGTATTCATTATTCTTTATCTTCACTAGCTTTTTTTGTTGTAGTTTTTTTAGCTGTAGCTGTTTTAGTTGTAGTAGTTTTTTTAGTTGTAGTTGCTTTTTTAGTAGCTGTTTCTTTTTTCACTTCTACTTTTTTAGCTTCAACTTTAACTTCTTTTTTTTCAGTTGGAGCATCTGCAATTACTATACTAACTTGTTTTTTATCTCTACCTTTTCTTTCAAATTTAACAATACCACTAGCTTTTGCAAATAATGTATCATCTGAACCAATTCCTACATTATTTCCTGGATATATTTTTGTACCTCTTTGTTTTACTAAGATATTTCCAGCTAAAACAAATTGACCGTCAGCTCTTTTCACTCCTAAACGTTTTGATTCACTATCTCTACCGTTACGAGTACTACCCATACCTTTCTTATGTGCCATTTATTTTCACTCCCTTCGTTTCATAAATTACATTCTAAAAAATTATTACATAGTTATTTTATCTATTTTAACTTTTGTAAATGGTTGTCTATGTCCTTGTTTTCTTCTATAATTCTTTTTAGCTTTATATTTGAAAACAATTATTTTTTTGTGTTTACCTTGTGCCATTACAGTTCCTTCAACTTTAGCACCAGCAACTAATGGACTTCCAACTTTTACATCATTATCTTTAGACACTAATAATACTTTATCAAATGTAACTGTTTTTCCTTCTTCAACATCTAGTTTTTCGAATAAAACAATAGCACCTTCTGATACTTTGTATTGTCTTCCACATGTTTCGATAATTGCGTACATACTCTTACCTCCTCTACGTAAAACTCGCTAATCTTCTCATTAGGTAGTCTTTCGACATTTAGTTACCATAATTAAGCGGATTACACACTCATATATTATAGCATAATATAGTATTTCTGTCAACTGAAAAGTAACAAATTTATACTGATTTTATAGTTTTTTTCTAATAATATGTTATATAATAAAAAGACTAGGTTCAATACCTAGTCTTTTTGGCTCCTCAAGTTGGACTCGAACCAACGACCTATCGGTTAACAGCCGAGTGCTCTACCGACTGAGCTATTGAGGAATATATAAAAATCTGGCGAATTCCTATCTTCCCAGGAGTGATTACCCCAA